>JBFZEF010000248.1:0-4014 GCA_041307045.1 Halioglobus sp. | reverse complement strand
GTGGAGGAAACCTGCAAGCTGCGCGCCTTCGGCGCCCTGTGGGACAAACTGGCGCGGGAGCGCTACGGGGTTGACGACGAGAAACAGCGGCGCTTCCGCTACGGGGTGCAGGTCAACTCCCTGGGGCTGACCGAGTCCCAGCCGGAGAACAACGTGCAGCGCATCGTGCTGGAAATGCTGGCGGTCACCCTGTCGAAAAACGCCCGGGCCCGGGCCATCCAGCTGCCCGCCTGGAACGAGGCGCTGGGCCTGCCCCGGCCCTGGGACCAGCAGTGGGCCCTGCGCATGCAGCAGGTGCTGGCGCTGGAAACCGACCTGCTGGAATACGGCGACCTGTTCGACGGCTCCCCCGTAATCGAGGCGAAGGTGCAGGAGCTGATTGCCGGCGCCGAGGCCGAAATGGCCAGGGTGGCGGAGCAGGGCGGCATGGTGCAGGCCATCGAGAGTGGCTACGTGAAGCGCGAGCTGGTGGTCAGCCACACCCGCAGGATGCGCGACATCGAGAGCGGCGAGCTGAAAATCGTCGGCGTGAACTGCTTCCGCGAGACCGCGGAATCACCCCTCACCGCCGGCGCCGACGCCGGAATCATGAAAGCGGATGTGCAGGCGGAGCGCGACCAGATCGCGGCGCTGCAGGCGTTTCGCGCCAGCCGCGACCAGGCGGCGGTCGCCGACGCGCTGGCGCAACTGCGCGCCGTCGCCATCGGTGGCGCCAACATCATGCCCGCCTCCATCGCCTGCGCCCGGGCAGGCGTCACCACCGGCGAGTGGAGCGAGGTGCTGCGGGAGGTGTTCGGCGAGTACCGCGCCCCCACCGGCATCGACATCGCCCTGGCGGGCCAGGCGGGCTCGGCGGCAATGGACGCGGTGCGTGCCAGCGTGCGCCGCAGCGGCGAGGAACTGGGCCGCCCGCTGCGGCTGCTGATCGGCAAGCCCGGCCTCGACGGCCACAGCAACGGCGCCGAGCAGATCGCGGTGAAGGGCCGCGACTCGGGCTTTGAAATCGTCTACGAGGGCATTCGCCTGACCCCGTCCCAGATCGCCCGGGCGGCGCAGGAGGAGGGGGTTCACCTGATCGGACTGTCGGTTCTTTCCGGCAGCCACCTTGAGCTGGTGGAGGATATCCAGGCGGAGCTGGCGAAAATCGGCGCCGGTGAGGTGCCGCTGATCATCGGCGGGATTATTCCGGAGGACGACGCCCGCCAACTGCTGGCGAGGGGCGTGGAGGCGGTTTTCACCCCCAAGGACGTGGACATGAACGCGATCATGACCAGGCTGGTCAACATCATTCGCCGCCGCAACGGCCTGGAAGAACTGGCGTAGCCGCACAGGTGACCCAGCCGGCGTTCACCCTGGACCCCGCTCGACTCGCTGCTGCCGTGCGGCGGGGCGAGCGCCCGGCGCTGGCCCGGGCATTGAACCTGCTGGATGACCGGCGCGGCGATTCCCGCCGCCAGGCAGCGCAATTCCTGAAACAGTTGCAGGCCGGTCAAACCGGCGCTGAAGGTCACCTGATCGGCATGACCGGCCCCCCCGGCGCCGGCAAGTCCAGCCTCACCGCCGCACTGATCGGCGTGTGGCGCCGGCGCGGCCTGAGGGTGGGCGTGCTGGCGGTGGACCCCTCCAGCCCCGTCAGCGGCGGCGCCCTGCTGGGAGACCGGCTGCGGATGAAAACCAGCTTGGATGACGATGGCGTGTTCATCCGCTCCCTGGCCTGCCGCGGCGAGTTCGGCGGCCTCAGCGCCGAGGTGTGGCCGATGAGCCTGGTGATGCTCGCCGCCTTCGACGTGGTCATGATCGAAACCGTGGGCGTGGGCCAGCGGGAGATCGACGTTTCGCACCTGTGCGACACCACCTGCTTCGTGGCCCAGCCCGGGTCCGGTGACAGCGTCCAGTTCCTCAAGGCCGGCATCCTCGAGGTGCCCCATGTGCTGGTGGTCAACAAGGAGGACATGGGCGCGGTGGCCCGGCGCACCCTCTCGGAACTGGGCACAGCCCTGGGCCGGGCCCACACCGACGGCGACTGGGAAGTGCCGGTACTGTCGGCCAGCGCCACCGCCGGCACCGGTATCGAGGCCCTGGCCGACACGCTGGCCGCCCATGGCAGGGTTATTCGCGATAGTAAGCGCTTACACGAGCGGCGCCGGGGCTACGCAGCCCAGTGGCTGCTGAAACGCCTGCAGGAGGAGTTCGGCAGCCACGGCATCACCCGGCTCGGTGGCGAGCGGGCCATCCTGGAGCAGCTGGCGGGGGAGAACCGGTCGCTGTTCGAACAGCTCGACGCCCTGCGCCAGCGCCTGCTGGCAGAACATCAATTCCCAAGGTAGAGACCAGGAGGTCAGCATGCGCAGCCCACGAGATTTCTTCAAACCGCTGGCACTCGGAGCGCCCGCACCCCTGCGCGAAATCCCCGTGCGCCCCTCCCGGATGATCCACTTCTTCGACCCCAGCAATCCCAAAATGGCGGAGAAGGCACCCGGCATCGCCGCCCGGGTGGATATCCTGCTGGGCAACCTGGAGGACGCCGTCGCCATCGAGAACAAGGAAGCGGCCCGGGAAGGCTTCATCCGGATCGCCCGGGACAATGACTTCGGCGACACCCAGCTGTGGACCCGGGTGAACAGCCTGGACAGCCCCTGGTTCCTGGAGGATGTCACCCGCATCGTCACCGAGGTGGGCGCCAAGGTCGACGTCATCATGCTGCCCAAGGTGCAGGGGGCATGGGACATCCACTACGCCGACCAGCTGATCGCCCAGCTGGAGGCGAGGGCCGGCCTGAAAAAGCCGATCCTGCTGCACTGCCTGCTGGAGACCGCCCTGGGGGTGGCCAACGTGGAGGAGATCGCCAATGCCAGCCCCCGCATCCAGGGCATGAGCCTGGGCCCGGCGGACCTGGCCGCCTCCCGGCGCATGAAAACCACCCGCATCGGCGGTGGCCACCCCGGCTACCTCGTGCGCGACGACCCCGACCCGGCCAACCCGGACGCGGCCCGCGGCACCCATGCCCAGGACCTGTGGCACTACACCATGGGGCGCATGGTGGACGCCTGTGTCAGTGTCGGCGCCCTGCCGTTCTACGGGCCCTTCGGCGCCATCGATGACCCGCTGGCCTGCGAGGACCAGTTCCGCAACGCCTTCCTGATGGGCTGCGTGGGTGCCTGGTCGCTGCACCCCAGCCAGATCGAGATCGCCAGGAACGTGTTCAGCCCCCCCGCCGACGAGGTGATCTGGGCCAAGCGCGTGCTCGAGGCCCTGCCCGACGGCTCCGGCGCGGTCATGGTGGATGGCAAGATGCAGGACGACGCCTCCTGGAAGCAGTGCAAGGTGATGGTCGACCTGGCGCGATTGATTGCGGACAAGGATCCGGAGCGCAAGGCGCTGTACGGATTTTGAACCGCGCTCCCCCCCGCCGTCCTCCGGCCCGCCGCCCTCCGGCCCCGCGCAAGCGCGCCGGCCTGTGGCGCCGGGTGTTCGCGCCGCTGCTGCGGATAACCCTCGGCGTGGTTGTGCTGGGCGGCACGATGGCGCTGGCCTTCCTGGCCCACGACGAGATGCGCAACGGTACCCTGCAATCGCGCTGGCTCGCGGATTTCGCTGCCGGCATCGACTACCAGGTGGAACCCGGGGCTGCCCGCGAACCAGTGATTCCCGACCGCGGCCCCTGGGATGTGCGGCTGGGTTATGCGGAGCTGCCCGAGTTCCAGCAGCGGCTGCTCACCAGCGGCTATGGCATCGAGCGGCAGGCGGTGCCCTCGCGGCGCCTGAGTGAACTGGCGGCCCGCGGCGTGTTCAACGTCTACCCGGAAAAGAGCCAGACCGGGCTGGAGTTGCTGGACATGAACGGCGCCGTGATCCAGCGGGCCCGCTACCCGCGCATGGTCTATCCCGATTTCGAGTCGATTCCCCCACTGGTCGTGCAGGCGCTGCTGTACGTGGAGGACCGGGAATTACTCGACGCCACGCGTCCCAACATGAACCCGGTTGTCGACTGGGAGCGGCTGGCCATGGCAATTA
>JBFZEF010000247.1:0-8989 GCA_041307045.1 Halioglobus sp. | reverse complement strand
AGCCCTCGCGGCAGCGCATCAGGCACCCTCCGGGCCGAGGGGCTTGAGCAGCACCAGCAGCAGGGGCAGCAGCAACAGGGCCCCCAGCACCGCGGCCACCATGGCCATCACTGTGAGCAGGCCGAAGTAAATGCTCGGGGTGAAGCTGGACAGGGTGAGCATGGAGAAACCCACTACTATCGTGACGGTGGTGTAATACATGGCCCGGCCGATGCTGTTGTGACAGCGGACCAGGGCAGCCCTGTAATTGCGATCGACAGGGAACTCCAACTCGAAGCGGTGGACATAATGGATGCAATCGTCCACACCAATCCCGACGACAATGGCGGCTATGGTGATGGTCATGATATCCAGCGGGATGCCCGTCAGGCCCATGATGCCCAACACCATTCCCGCCGCCAGCAAATTCGGGGCCAGGGTGATCAGGGCCAATGACAGGGACCGGAACAGCGCAAGGAACATCAGCAGGATGGCGAAAAACACCGCGCCGAGCGTCAGGATCTGGGAGCGATAGAGGCTTTGCAGCACATCGTTATAGAGCACCAGCATGCCGGTGAACTGAATCCGTTCCGGCGCAATCCCGAGCTTGTCGGTGAGATTGGCGCGCAGATCCCGCAGAAACTCGTCCCGGCGCAGGTTCTCGCTGGTTTCCTTGACCCTGACCGTCACCCGCGCCTGCTCCCGTTCCCGGGAAAAGTACGGCTCGACCATCATCGCGCTCACGTCCGGCGGCAGGCTTTTCTGCACGATGGCCAGCTCGACGCTGCCGATATCGTCACCGAGCAGGTTCTTGACCACTGCGAACACCGTGGACAGGGACAACACTTTGCCGGTTTCCTCCAGTGAGTCCACATAATCGTGCACCGCGTCCAGCTCGCGCATCCCCTCCAGGCTGAACCAGTAGCTGGGCTTGAAGGATTCACCGTCACTGGCAAAGTCATCGCCATCGCTGGCGAACTCGTCGTCTACAGCGCTTGGGGCCACAGGTGTGGCGAAGTCATCCTCGTCCTGCGCAAAAGGATCATCCGCCGCAACCGGCGCGGCGGCGCCCGTCGCTGCAGGCTCCAGGCCGGGCAGGGGCTCATCCATATTCAATGGCGCGAGGATGATATCCAGCGGAATCGTTCCGCCCAGCCTGGAATCCAGCAACTCCATACCCTGGTAGATTTCCGTCGACTTGTCGAAGTAGTCGATGAACCGGTTCTCCACCTGCAGGCGGCTGATACCCACCACGGTGAGGACGACCAGCACGGTGCTCACCAGCAGGATGGCGCCGCCGTGATTGAGCACCACTCCCGCAAACCTGGCTGTCAGCGGCGTGTCCGTGCCGGTGTGTCGGTGGGGCTTTTTATCCGGCCACACCAGGATCAGGCAGGGCACAATCACAAAATTCAATACCAACGCCAGGAGTATGCCGGTGGTCATCATCCAGCCGAAATCGATGACCGGCTGGATACCCGACACGACCAGCGACATGAAGGCGACGATGGTGGTGGCGCCCGTATAGATGCAGGGAATCGCCATCAGCTGCATGCTGCGCAGAACGCGCTCGTACAACTCCCCATCGGGCTCGACTGCGTGCAACTCGCGGTAGCGCACGACCAGGTGAATCGAGATGGCAAGCGTGATAATCAGCAGGACGGCCACGAAGTTGGAGGAAATGACCGTCATGCGCCAGTCCAGGGCGCCCAGTAATCCCAGCATGATGATGACGGTGGCGCTGCAGGTCACCACGGGGATCAGGACCCAGCGCAGGCGGCGGAAAATAAACGCCAGCACCAGCAGCATGATGCCGAGTATGGCGCTGCCGAAGATAACCAGGTCGCTGGCGATGAAACTCACCATGTCCGCCGCGATCATCGGCACACCGCCAACAAAGATGTCGGCATAATTGTGGTAACGGGCGGCGATCTTGCGCACCTCGCCCACCAGGCGACTCTGGGCATCAAGCGCCACCGCCGTGTGGGCCTTGAACACCTTCTCAACCGCGGCCAGCTCCTTTCTCTCGGCGGTCGACAGGCCGTCGCGGTCGCGCTTGCCCCGCAGGGCATCGCGCCGGGCCAGCAGGTCGTAGTAGACCTCGTCGCGCTCGAGGTTGATCTGGACCGCGGTGAGCTTGCCGTCGCGGCTGGCCAGGAGATCGGCATAGATCGGGCTGGTGGTCAGCTCCTTGCGCACCAGTTCCAGGTCGATGCCGGGATTGTCCAGGCTGGGCAGTGGTTCGGGCGAGGAGATATCGGAGAGGGTGACTGGCGGACTCTCCAGCAGGGGTACATCCCATACGGTGACCACGGAAGAAACGCCCTTGAGCTGGCGCAGCTCGTCCGCCATCAGGCGCAGGGGCTGCAGGGACTCCGGTGCCAACAGGTCCGCATGCGGCTGCCAGGTAATGAGGACGAACTCCTCGGAACTGTACTCGGCGCTGATCTCGCGATAAAGCTCCAGCGAGGGATCACCCTGCAACATCAGGGAGTCCGCCGAGGCATCGAGCTTGATCTTGCCCAACTGGGTGGCGAATCCCGCGACCAGCGCGGCCACCAGCGCGAGCGCCAGCCAGGGACGGCGCAGAACCAGGCGCTCGTAAAGCGCCGACACGAGCTCATTCATGGTTATTGATCCGCCTTCGCCAGCTCGGCCAGCAATTTCTGGTGAATTCCACCGAAGCCGCCGTTGCTCATGATGACCACCTGGTCTCCGGGTTGCACTTGCGCCGCCACGCTCTTGACCAGCTCATCGATATTGCCGGCCAGCTGCGCCCGCGAAGAGCTCTGTTGGACAACACTGTCCAGCGACCAGTTCATTCCCGCCGGCTGGAACCAGTACACCAGGTCGGCGGCGGCGGTAGACGCCGCCAGCTGCTGGCGATGTTCGCCCATGCGCATGGTATTGGAGCGCGGCTCGATCAGCGCTATCAGCCGACCGCTGCCGGCGCGGGCGCGCAGGCCCTGCAGGGTGGTGGCGATGGCCGTGGGATGGTGAGCAAAATCGTCGTACACCGCGACCTCCCGCACCCGGCCCAGCAACTCCAGCCTGCGCTTGACCCCGCCAAAGTCAGCCAGCGCGGCCGCGGCCACCGCGGGCGCCACGCCCACGTGTCGGGCGGCGGCCATGGCCACCAGGGCGTTTTCCACGTTGTGAAGGCCGCACTGCGACCAGCGAACATCCAGTGCCGGCTCGCCGCTGCGGTGCAGGCGAAAGGCCGTGCCGTCCGGCGCCAGCAGTTCGGCGCGCCAGTCGGCCCCGCAATCTGCGCCTACGCCAAAAGACGTGACCGGGGTCCAGCAGCCCATGGCCAGGGTCTCATCGACCGCCGCCACACCCCGGGGATGGACCACCAACCCCTCGCCTGGCACACAGCGCAGCAGGTGATGGAATTGGCGCTGTATGGCACTGAGGTCGTCGAAGATATCGGCGTGGTCGAATTCGAGGTTGTTGATGGCCAGGGTGCGCGGCCGGTAGTGGACAAACTTGGAGCGCTTGTCAAAGAAGGCGGTATCGTACTCATCCGCCTCCACGACAAAGAACCCCGAATTGCCACCGCGCGCCGAGACGCCGAAATTCGCGGGCACGCCGCCGATAAGGAAACCGGGCGCCATCCCGGCATAGTCCAGAATCCAGGCCAGCAGGCTGCTGGTGGTGGTCTTGCCATGGGTGCCGGACACCGCCAGCACCCACTTGTCCCGCAGCAGGTTCTCGGCCAGCCACTGGGGCCCGGAAGTGTAGGGCAGGCCCTGGTTGAGCATGTATTCCACCGCCGGGTTGCCCCGGGTCATCGCATTGCCGACGACGACACAATCCGGCCGCTCATGCAGGTGCTCGGCCAGGTAGCCCTCCATCAGGTTGATACCCGCGGCGCGCAATTGGGTGCTCATTGGCGGGTAGACGGCAGAGTCGGAGCCGGTAACCCGAAACCCCAGCTCCCGCGCCAGCAGGGCTATGCCTCCCATGAACGTGCCGCAGATACCCAGGATATGAATATGACCCTTCAACCGGACCTCCCCAAACAAAGCCGGCAATGGTAGCACGCACAGCACGGCCGCCACAGGCGGGGGGCAGGATAAAACTGTGCAGGCCATCTACAAATGGCGCCAGGTTTCGTATCATGGCGCCCTGCCTGCAGCCAACAGGCCTGGTCCATGCACGGGCAGCGGGCCCCGAGCCCGGCCCACCATCGAGGGGTGAACGACGATGCCAAAGAAGAATGCCTTCTACGCCCAATCCGGGGGCGTCACCGCGGTTATTAATGCGTCTGCCTGCGGTGTGATCGAAACCGCGCGGAAACACCGCGACCAGATCGGCAAGGTCTACGCCGGGCGCAATGGCATTATCGGCGCGCTGCGCGAGGACCTGAGCGACACCAGCAAGGAGAGCAGTGCCACCATTCATGGCCTGCTGACCACGCCGTCGGGCGCATTCGGCTCCTGCCGGCACAAGCTGAAGAGCCTGGAAGACAACCGGGCGGAGTACGAGCGGCTCATCGACGTGTTCAGGGCCCACAATATCGGCTACTTCTTTTATAACGGCGGCGGGGATTCAGCCGATACCTGCCTGAAGGTCTCACAACTCAGCGCGGCGCTGGGCTACCCGTTGCAGGCCATCCATGTACCCAAGACCATCGACAACGACCTGCCCCTGACCGACAACTGCCCTGGCTTCGGTTCGGTGGCCAAGTACGTCGCCATCTCTACCCGGGAGGCTGCCATGGACGTGGCCTCCATGTGCGAAACCTCCACCAAGGTATTTATCCTGGAAGTGATGGGACGGCATGCGGGCTGGATCGCCGCCGCGGCGGCACTTGCCGCCGAACGGGAAGGTGATGCACCGCATATCATCCTGTTCCCGGAAATCGCCTTTGACAGGGATAAGTTCCTGGCCCGGGTGCAGCGCACGGTCAAGCAGCGCGGCTACTGCGTCATCGTAGCCTCCGAGGGCACCCAGTACGCCGACGGCCGCTTCCTGGCGGAGTCCGGGCTGAAGGACGCCTTCGGCCACAGCCAACTGGGTGGCCTCGCCCCTTTCCTGGCGGCGCTGGTCAAGGACGAGCTGGGCTTGAAATACCACTGGGCGGTGGCCGACTACCTGCAGCGCTCCGCCCGCCATATCGCCTCCCGGACCGATGTGGAGCAGGCTTACGCGCTGGGCAAGGCAGCGGTGGAGTTTGCCCTGCGCGGCGACAACGCGGTGATGCCCTGTATCGTGCGCGGCAAGGGCAGGCGCTACAGCTGGTCGATCGGCGAGGCGCGGCTGGAGGATGTTGCCAACCGGGAAAAGAAAATGCCCCGCAATTTCATTTCCCGGGACGGTTTCGGTGTCACCGTCGAGGGACTGGCATACCTGTCACCGCTGATCGCCGGCGAGGCCTATCCGGAGTATCGCAACGGCATGCCGATCTACGTCCGGCTGAAAAATACCCCGGTGCCCAGGAAGCTCAAAACGCGCTTCAAAATTTAGCGTCGCCGGGCGGCAATATTTGCCACAAACAGCCATGATTTCGCCGCCGGCACCCTGTACAATGCGCGCCTCCATAGTGACCCTACCGGAAGGCACCTCATGTATAGCAACAGCCAATTCAACCGCTGGCGCCGCCACCCCTGGCACGGCCTGCACGCCCGTACCGAGGACAGCAGAGAGGATATCGTCCAGGTGTACATCGAAATGACGCCGGACGATGTCGTCAAGTACGAACTGGACAAGGCCTCCGGCTTCCTCATGGTCGACCGCCCCCAGCGCACCACTTCCAGCCCGCCCGCGCTGTACGGCTTCATCCCCCGCACCTACTGCGCCGAGGAAGTGGCCAAGCACTGCCCCCACGCCGAGGTGGCCGATGGCGACCCGCTTGACATCTGCGTGTTTTCCGAGCGCCATATCACTCGTGCCGATATCATCCTGAAAGCACGGGTGGTGGGTGGCATCCAGATGATCGACGGCGGCGAAGCCGATGACAAGATTGTGGCGGTGCTGGCCGGGGACAACATCTGGGGCGATGTGCACGATATTGCCGACCTGCCCCCGATCAAGACCGAGCGCCTGCAGCATTATTTCTCCACCTACAAGATGATTCCCGGCAAGGAGAGCAAGGTAAAGGTCGACTTCGTGTACGGCCGCGAGGAGGCCCTGAAGGTGATTGCCGCCGCGGAGCGGGATTACCAGAACCACTACGGGCACCTGCACACCCAGTCCAAAAGCTGATCAGCTGCCGGTGGACACCGGCTGCCCGGCCCCGGCCGGAAGCCGGCGTCAGGCCGGATACTGCGCCGGGCACCACCCTGCCGCAACGCTCACATAGGTCCCCATGATCAAGGTCAATTGCGCCCTGATTTCCGCTGCCAGCAACAGTGCCTCCTCACCCGCCGGGCAATCCTCCCAGCAGGCCAGCAGCAGGCTCTCACTGAGCAGCGGTTCGCAGCCGGTCGCCAGTGGTGCATAGCTGAGGTGCCAGCGCTCGGGCGCCACTCCGCCCCGGTCCGCGGTGTAGGGCCGATAGAACCCCCACGACTCGCCCGCCGCCATACGCTCATCCAGCCACCGGTGCAGGGGATCGAACAGGCCCCCCGCAGCCACCTCCGCCGGCGACAGCTCCAGTTGGTAGCCGGGGGGCATCGCCGCCAGGTCGTAGACATCGAGGTCGGTGCCCCAGTGATGGCGCGAGGTCCCGGGTATGGCCGAGTAACGCAGTATGGCGTGCACTTTTTCCGGGCCCGCCAGGGCGCTGATGTCGACGTCCCGGCCCGCATCGTCATGGACCTTGCGCAGCCCGCTCGCCTTGCCATTCCAGATGAGTAGCTGGCGACTGTAGGAGCGGAAGCTGCTGGCGATGGCCAGGTCAAAGCCGACGCTGCGGGCGTCCTGCTGGAGTTGCGCAAAGGCGGCTGCCGCCGCCGCCTGCAAGCGGTGCCCGCAGGGCAATTCCACCAGGTGGGTTTCATCCCGGCCGGTCAACTGGCGTGGGTTGAGCTGTGGCGCCAAAGGGGAGTCACTCCGCAAATTCAAGGGCAGCGCCGGCGCAGCACGCTGGCTGGGGCCATCCTAACGTGGACCCGGTGACCGCAACAAGCCAGGGACATCAGCACTCGCCGGGTGGATCGACCGAGAAAGGCAGCGCGCGGGCCAGGCTGATGCCGGCGGTGCTGATATCGGCGCCCCAGGCGAGCACTTCAACCCCAGCCGCCCGGGCCTCAGCCAGCGCATCGCGATAGGCCGGGTCGATATCCCCCGCCGCGCTTACGGCGCTGATGCCAGTGTGGAATGCACAGAAAAACAGCAGGGAGCGGACATCCCGCGCAAGCGCGGCCTGCAGTTCGAGCAGGTGTTTGCGACCGCGCTCACTGACGGCATCTGGAAACGCGCCCTGCCCTTCGCCGCGGCAAAGGGTCACCGACTTGATCTCCACGATGACCCGGCCCGCCGGACCCTGCAGCACCAGGTCCGCCCGGCTGCTGCGGCCATATTTCACTTCGGCGCTGATTTGCGGATAGCCTTCGAAGCCGGGGATCATGGCCGCCGCAAACGCCTCCCGCACCACCTGGTTGGCCCTGGCCGAGTGAATGCAGGCGAGCCCCTGGGTAGTCTGGGTAAGCTCCCAGGTGTAGGGGTACTTGCGGGTCGAGGCCGCGCTGCGGGACAACCAAACCCTGGAACCGGGCTCGGCGCAACCGGTCATGGCGCCGGTATTGGGGCAGTGTGTGGTGATCACATCGCCGCCGGGCATTTCCACATCTGCCAGAAAGCGCTTGTAGCGCCGCAGCAGGCGGCCTTGCACCAAACCATCAAACTGCATGACCCTGACGGCACCCCGCGCAGACCAGTATCCAGGCGCCATTCTAGCAAACCATTCAATCAAACCGCGGGGTGCTGCCCGGCGGGGAAAATCTCAGAGGAAAAAGTGGAACCGGCTGCGGTTATCTGGTAATTTCTCGGCCCTCGTATTTGGGCTGCCCCTGAAAATGGCAGCCAGGTACCCCATCAATTGTCTTGTTATCTTTGCAGTATGGGAACATAACCATGCCTAAAGCCACCAAAAAAGCAGCCTCCAAAAAAGCAGCCACCACCAAAGCAGGGTCCAGCAAATCAACTGCTGCCAAATCGACTGCTGGCAAGGCTGCGGTGAAGAAAGCGGTTGCTGCCAAAGCCGGCGCCGCCAAAAAAGCGCCTGCCAGGGCGCCGGCCAAAAAGGCGGCTCCGGCCAAACCAGCCCCCGCCAGGGCAGCCGCGAAAAAAGCAGCTCCGGCCAAACCGGCCCCCGCCAGGACAGCCGCAACGAAAGCAGCTCCGGCCAAACCGGCCCCCGCCAGGACAACAGCGCCCGCTGCAACGCCCCCCCGCACCTCGTCCACGGAATTCAAGAACTTCGAGCCCTACCTGACCAAGCGCGGCGAAGTGTATATGAATGAACCACAGCGCGAACACTTCAGGGCCATTTTGCTTAACTGGAAAGCGGAATTGATGCAGGAAGTCGATCGCACCGTGAGCCACATGAAAGATGAGGCCGCCAACTTCCCGGATCCCGCGGACCGCGCCACCCAGGAAGAGGAATTCAGCCTTGAACTGCGCACCCGTGATCGCGAGCGCAAGCTGATCAAGAAGATCGATTCGACTATTGAACGGATCGACCAGGATGACTACGGCTACTGCGATGCCTGCGGGGTGGAGATCGGCATCCAGCGCCTGGAAGCGCGGCCCACTGCCAGCCTCTGCATAGACTGCAAGACACTGGCCGAAATCAAGGAAAAGCAGGAACTGGGTTAACACCGGCCGAGTGATCGCCCCTGCCGAGTCTCCCTATCGGGGGCGCTTCGCCCCCTCCCCTACCGGCCCCCTGCACCAGGGTTCACTGCTGGCCGCCCTGGCGAGCTTTCTCGATGCCCGCCATAACGGCGGCAGCTGGCTGGTGCGCATGGAAGACCTGGACCCTCCCCGCGAGGAGGCGGGCGCGGCCCGGTCGATCCTGGACAGCCTGCGCAACCATGGCCTGCACTGGGACGGGGATGTC
>JBFZEF010000246.1:0-5772 GCA_041307045.1 Halioglobus sp. | reverse complement strand
TGTATATTGGCGGCCCGGTGTGTTACAAAATGCACTTAAATACGCGGCGCCGTCCCCGGTCGCCGCCCCACGGCCGTGCAAATGGGAAGCCCCGCGCTTACGACAACACTATCTCGCTGGCAAAAGCTCAAACGGCATTTCCGGGACGCGTTTTCCGAGCAGTTTGAGTACCAGCGCCGCGATGGCGAACTGCCGTCGGATGCCCGCGTGGCTGGAAAGCGGGGCCGGGACGCCTATCGCTACATCCTGCTGCTGCTGGTTGCGGTGCTTGCCCCCATGTCCGTGCACAGCCTTGTCATCGGCCAGGCGGCGCTTGCCGCCGTCACCCTGGCGCTACTGCTTATCCTGCTGGCCAATATCTGGTTGCTCAGCAGTAATCGGCAGGCGTTCCTGTCGCCCACACTGTTGCTGGCGCTGGGGATACTGCTGATCCTGCTGGCGGTAGGTCTCGGCCAGCCCTACAGCATCTACTGGATGTATCCCCTGTTGGCGGGTATGCCGGTTCTGTTGCGCTTCCGGCGGTCCCTCGAGATTGGCCTTGCGTCCGGGGCGGTGGCCCTGCCCGTCCTGTTCACCCGGTTCGATACCAGCTCCGCCCTGATGCTCAGTTTCAGCATGATGGTGACCTGGCTGGTGAGCGCCTGGCTTGTCTTTGCGGTAACGGAACAGTCTCGCCGCCTCAAGGACATGGCCATTACCGATCCCCTTACCGGGGCCTATAACCGTCGCTATCTCGAGGAGCAAGCGCGCGGCGCCCTCGACGCCTGGCAGCGCTACCGGCACTCCTCCACCCTGTTGCTGATCGATGTCGATTTTTTCAAGCGCATCAACGATAAGTACGGCCACTCCATGGGTGACACGGCCATCAAGCAACTGGTAAAGGTGATCTCCGGCCGCATCCGCGCCGTAGATACCCTGTGCCGGTTCGGCGGCGAGGAGTTCGTGGTGTTGTTGCGGCAAACCGGGAGAGAGCGCGCGGCGGCGATCGCGGAGGAGTTGCGCGCCCTGGTGGCGGCTGCGAAAATCCTCCCGGAGGGCAGTATGACTATCAGCATCGGTGTCGCCGAGGTGGCGGCTGCCGATAATCTTGATCACTGGTTCAAGCTTGCGGACTCGGCGCTGTACGTGGCCAAGCGCAGCGGGCGCAACCGGGTGGAAACCGCCCACCAGGTGGTGGCGGATCGGGGGCCGGTCGCCAAGACCGTGCCGGACTGGCGCTGAGCGGGAGGCATTGCATGGCGGCACGCGCAGTAAAGGGGGGGTTCAGGGCGGTGCTGATCGCCTGCCTGCTCTGCCTGGCAGGGTGCAGCGGCACCACCATGGTCTACAACCGCCTGGATACCATCCTGGCGTGGTACCTGGACGACTACGTGGAATTGAACGCCCCCCAGGAGCAACAGCTGGATAATACACTCCGGCCCTTCCTGAGGTGGCACCGGCAGCAGGAGCTGCCGCGCTATGTCGGGATCCTCGACAAAATTGACACGAACCTGGACCAGTCGATAACGCCCCGGGATATTGGGGCAATCTACACTGACGTCGAGGTGGCCTGGCTGCGGCTTGAAGATGAGTCCCTTGGCTGGCTGCTGGAACTGGGCGCCACCCTGACTGATGCCCAGGTGGAAGAGTTCTTCGCCTATCTGCAGGAAAAGCAGCAGGAATACGAGGAGAAGTACCTCAGCCGCACCGAAACCGAATACCGGGAAGAGAGTTACGACAGTTTTGCCGACAACCTCGGGGATTATCTCGGGCGCCTGACCCCGGAACAGCGTGAGCGGCTGCAGGGCGCTGTCGACGCCCTGGAGCGTTCCGATGCGATCTGGCTGAAGGAGCGCGCGGCCTGGCTGGAGCGCCTCGCCGAGATCATGCAACGCCAGCCGGGCTGGCAGGAACAGGTGCGCACGATGCTGGCACAGCGGTCCGAGACCCTGTCACCAGAGTATCAGCAGATTTTCGACCACAACCTCGAGGTGATTTTCGGGGCAGTGGCCGAGGTGCTCAACAGCCGCACCGAAACCCAGGACCGCCGCCTGCGCAAGAAGCTTGGCGGTTTGCGCGACGACCTGCAGACGCTCATTGCCCAGGGCGAAACCGCGCCGGCGGAGGCTGGCTGAGGCGCGGCCGGCTCAGGCGCGGCCGGCCGAAGCCCGGTCAATCCAGCAGGGACAAATCCCGCACGGCACCCTTGTCGGCACTGGTCACCATCTTCGCATAAACCTTCAGAGCTGGAGTGACCTTGCGCGGGCGCACCACCGCCGGCCGCCAGGCGGCGTCGCCCTTTGCCTCCATGGCCCGGCGCCTCGCGGCCAGCTCCTGTGCACTGAGCGCGACATTGACACTGCGCCGGGGAATATCGATCTCAATGGTGTCGCCCTGTTCCACCAGGGCTATGGCTCCCCCCGAGGCAGCCTCGGGAGAGGCATGGCCTATCGAAAGGCCGGAGGTACCGCCGGAGAAGCGGCCGTCGGTCAGCAGCGCACAGACCTTGCCCAGGCCTTTCGATTTCAGGTAACTGGTGGGGTAGAGCATCTCCTGCATGCCTGGCCCGCCGCGAGGCCCCTCGTAGCGGATGATTACCACATCGCCGGGCCTGACCCGACCGCTTAGGATATCGTCGACGGCGGCCTCCTGGCTTTCGCAGATGTGGGCCGGTCCGGAAAACACCAGGATGCTGTCGTCCACCCCGGAGGTCTTAACCACACAGCCGTCCTCGGCGATGTTGCCGAACAGGACAGCCAGCCCGCCCTCGGCGGAGTAGGCGTTGGCCAGCGAGCGGATACAACCCGCTTTGCGGTCGCTGTCGAGGCTGGGCCAGCGGGTGGCCTGGCTGAAGGCGGTCTGGGTGGGAATGCCGGCCGGGCCCGCGCTGTAGAATTTATGCACGGCGGCATCGCTGGTCTGGACGATGTCCCACTGCGCCAGCGCATCCTTCATCGTTTTGCTGTGAACGGTGGGGCAACCGGTATGCAGCAGGCCGGCGCGGTCGAGCTCGCCCAGGATGCCCATGATGCCGCCGGCCCTGTGCACGTCTTCCATGTGGTAGAGGGGTGTGTTGGGCGCGACCTTGCACAACTGGGGAACCTTGCGCGACAGCCGGTCGATATCGGCCAGGGTGAAATCGAGCTCCGCCTCCCGGGCTGCCGCGAGCAGGTGCAGGATGGTATTGGTTGAGCCGCCCATGGCGATGTCCAGGCACATGGCGTTCTCGAAGGCCTCGAAGCTGCCGATACTGCGCGGCAGCACGGATTCATCCCCCTGCCGGTAATAGCGCTCGCACAGTTCGACCACCAGGCGCCCCGCGCGCAGGAACAGCTGCTCCCGATCAGCGTGGGTGGCCAGGGTGGAGCCGTTGCCGGGAAGGCTGAGGCCCAGGGCTTCGGTCAGGCAGTTCATGGAGTTGGCGGTGAACATGCCGGAGCAGGAACCGCAGGTGGGACAGGCCGAGCGCTCGTATTCCGCCACCTTTTCATCGCTGGCGGAATCGTCCACCGCGATCACCATCGCATCCACCAGGTCCAGCTTGTGTTCGGACAGCTTGGTCTTGCCGGCCTCCATGGGGCCGCCGGATACGAACACCGCGGGAATGTTCAGGCGCATGGCGGCATTGAGCATGCCGGGCGTGATCTTGTCGCAATTGGAAATACAGACCATGGCGTCGGCGCAGTGGGCGTTGACCATGTATTCCACCGAGTCGGAGATAATGTCCCGGGAGGGCAGGCTGTAGAGCATACCGTCGTGGCCCATGGCGATGCCGTCGTCCACGGCGATGGTGTTGAACTCCTTGGCAACACCGCCTGCCGCCTCGATTTCACGCGCCACCAGCTGGCCCAGGTCCTTGAGGTGGACGTGGCCCGGGACGAACTGGGTAAAGGAGTTCACCACGGCGATGATCGGTTTGCCGAAATCCCCGTCTTTCATGCCGGTGGCGCGCCACAGGGCGCGGGCTCCGGCCATGTTGCGGCCATGGGTGGAGGTCTTGGAGCGATAGTCGGGCATTGTTTGTTACCGTGCGCGGGGCCGGCTCGCGCCGGTGGGCCCTGGGTCAATAAACGGGGAGGCAAGGATAGCAGATATCCGACAAAAGCTTCTATCACAGGTGTGCTTGCCTTCATAATTGTGGACAACTGGTCAGCATGCTTCTTGCGAGGAGAAGAGCAAAAATGAAAGAGTTCAGTCGCTACCCAATCGCCGTGATACTCGTCCTGTTCGCAGGGCTGGCAAGTTCGCATGAAGGCACCGGCCTCGCCGGTGGCTTCAGCAGCGGGTTCATGCACCCCATAGTGGGCTGGGACCATGTGGTCGCCATGGTCGCCGTGGGCTTGTGGGGCGCGTTCCTGGGCACCCCGGCCATCTGGATTCTACCTGTCGTTTTTCCCTTGGTAATGGCATTTGGCGGCGCCCTGGGTGTGATGGGCGTCCCTGTGCCGGCGGTTGAAACCGGTATTGCGGTGTCGGCGGTCGTACTTGGCCTGATGGTCGCCGCAGCCGCCCGCCCGAAACTATGGGTCGCCGCGCTGATTGTAGGGATCTTCGCCATTTTCCATGGGCATGCGCACGGCACTGAATTGCCCGGCGCCGTCAATCCCATCGCCTACAGCCTGGGCTTTGTCTTCGCGACAGGGCTGCTGCACCTGGCAGGTATCGCATTTGGCACATTGGCACACTGGCCGGCAGGGACAATGCTGGTGCGAGCGGGCGGCGGCGTCATCGCGCTGGCGGGTGTCGGTTTCCTCACAGGGCAACTATGAACTGCAGGTATCGGGCGCTCGCATGCTGCTCCCTTCTGCTGGTGCCCACCGCGGCCCTCGCGCATTCGCCGATCAAGGACATCGGCAGTTTCTACGGCGGCCTGCTGCACTCCCTGTTCATCCCCGCCCATGTACTGCTGTTGGGCGCCCTGGGCCTGCTGCTCGGTCAGCAGGAGCCCGCTGAAAACAAAATTCCGCTGCTGGTATTCCTGGTAAGCGCGGTCGCGGGCCTGGCTGGCACGGGGTATGCAACCGGCCGTGAACTTGAAACGGCCCAGTTGCTGGGGACTGCTGCAATCGGCCTGCTGGTGGCAATACAGCCGACCATTCCCCTGTTCCTGCGCACCGCCGGGAGCGCCTTCTGCGCCCTGGTGATTGGCATGGACTCCGGCCAGCCGGAGCTGGCGAGTGCCGCATTGTTTGCTTCACTGGTGGGAACCTGGTTGGGGATGTGCACCCTGCTGCTGTGCGCAATGGGTGTCGCCGACTACCTGAAGGAAAGAACCTGGCAGATAATTGGCGTCAGGATCATGGGTTCGTGGATCACCGCCAGCGCGCTGCTGGTCCTGTCCTTGTCCCTGTCCTCGTTGCAAGCGTGATGCGCTGCCCCCCAAACCGGGTGCGCATGCGGCCTGGCCCGGTCCCTCGCCGCAGGGGCGGATGGCGACCCCTGTCGTCACCATGAGACGGCGTGGCACCTTCCTGCTCGTCGTGCTGCTGCTGCACCTGCCGCTGTTCGCCTATCCCATCCTGCGCCTGTGCGACTGGCTGGGCCTGGACGGCTGGACGACAACCGCGATCTTCGTGCCCCTGTTCTTCAGCCAGATCGCAGCCCGGCTCTACCTTCGTCACGCCAACTACGGCCTGGTGTTCTGGCTGCGCCGCGCCGCGGATTTGTGGTTGGGCGTCAGCCCCCTGCTGCTGGGCATGCTGCTGGTGGCAGAGCTTCCGGTTGGCCTGGGCTGGATCGCGGCGCCGACCGTGGCATATTCGCTGCTCGGCATAAGCGGCGCGCTGCTGGCCT
>JBFZEF010000245.1:0-6633 GCA_041307045.1 Halioglobus sp. | reverse complement strand
GATTGGTGGAGGCGGCGGGAGTTGAACCCGCGTCCGCCAGTACTCTGCCTTCGGCTCTACATGCTTAGTTTCCGTTAATTGATTTAGCCGCTTACAGCCCAACGGGCAGGACGTAGTTGGCGATCCTGTAGTTTTTTAGCAGATCCGCCCCAGGCAGGCTTCACAGCGATCCAGTTCTATATGACAGTCGGTAGCGCGGGGCTGGCACCTTGCTAAAGACCGCTAGGGCCGAAGCCACTAGATGGTGTTAAACGGGCTGCTTACGCAGCCAGTTGTGCACCGTAGTTGTCGTCGTTGGCAACTAATAGTTTGCAGCTTTGGATTAACGTGATTGGCTACCATCACGGCATGCACCTCAGGGTTCGTTACCGTCGTCGAATCCGTATCGCCCCCATGTAGTGAGCGCGCAGTATAACGCAACAAGCTCTCCGCGTGTTGGCACTATTTACCTGAACGCACACAAATAGACAGTGAACGGCTCGGAAAGTTCACTCCGCGTCGCAAGAAATGCATTGCCAGACAAGGAAAAGCCGCAGTTACCTGGGTGAAATACCCCGTAATTGCGGCCTGTGGGTGGTTCGCCTTGGCCGGGGACCGCATTGCGCAGTTATCCCTCGGCCGGCACCCTCCTTAATGGGAAGGTATTGCGGTGTGGAACCGTAGACCCATGTACCCATTCGGCGTTCGGTCCGGGCTTGCAACCCGGCTGCGAAAGCACCTCGCTGAGCACACTTCAAATATGGTCACGAACAGGGCCGCTTGCAAGCTCGCGCTTAGAATGAGTAAGTCTAAAGTCGGGTGTTCTAATGCGAGGGTGGCTTACTGCCTGACGTTATCCCGCACAATCCGTTGTTTCTGGCGGTTCCAGTCCCTGTCCTTTTCCGTGTCGCGCTTGTCGTGTTCCTTTTTGCCCTGGGCGAGGGCGATCCGGGCCTTTACCAGGTGGTCCTTCCAGTAGAGCTGGGTGCAGACGCAGGTCAGGCCCTTCTGGGCGGTGGCAGCCAGGATTTTGGCCAGCTCTTTTTTTCGCAGCAGCAGTTTCCGGGTGCGGGTCGGGTCGGTGACGAAGTGGGTGGACGCGGTGCCCAGCGGCACGATCTGGGAGCCGAGCAGCCAGGCCTCCCCGTCCTTGATCAGCACGTAGGAGTCGGCGAGGTCTGCCTTGCCCATGCGCAGGCTCTTCACTTCCCAGCCGGACAGCACCACGCCGGCCTCAAAGCTTTCCAGCAGCTGGAAGTCGAAACTGGCGCGCTTGTTCCTGGCGATCACATTGTCTGAATTCTTTGGCTTTTTCTTCGTCATGGCGCGCATTATACGGGCTGGGCCCGCGGCTTGAACGTGAAACTTTCCCTTTTCACATCGCGCGGCTTGGGGCACTCTAAGCGCATGATAGTTTTGGCTTTTTTACCATGAGCGTGGCGCAGCGGGGGGAGCTGGGCGGCTGGCAGAGCCGCACCACCTTTGTTCTCATGCTGTCTGCCTCGGCCATAGGGCTGGGCAGCCTCTGGCGTTTTTCCTTCCTGGTGGGGGAGAACGGCGGCGGCCTCTTTGTGCTGGCCTACCTCGCCTGCCTGCTGTTGGTGGCGGTGCCGGTGATGATTGCCGAGGTGATCATCGGCAGCCACGGCCGTGCCAGCCCGGTAGTGGCGCTGCGCTGGGCGGCTGATCGCTCCCTGCTGTCGCGCAACTGGATGCTGCTGGGCCGACTCGCCTGCATCACCGGGGTGCTGATACTGTCCTATTACGTGGTGGTGGCCGGCTGGGCCCTGGCCTACGCCTGGAATATGCACACGGGCCTGTTTGCAGCCGCCAGCGCGACACTGGTCGCAGAGCAGTTCCAGCTGTTGCTGGATGACGTGTTGCAGATGATCTACTGGCAGAGCCTCTTTCTTGCGCTCGCCGTGGCGGTCTCGGCCCTGGGCATTCGCTGGGGCCTTGGTGTGCTGGCCTGGCTGGCGGTCCCAACATTGTTCGTGCTGCTGGCGGGGCTGATCAAATTCGGCTTTGACGCCGGGGATATTCCCTCCACCCGGAACTTCCTGTTTACCACCAGGCCGATTGATTTTACCTGGAATTCGGTGCACGCGGCCCTGGGGCAGGCGTTGTTCACGCTGGGAGTGGGCGTCGGCACGGGCATCAGCTTCGGTGCCTATGCCCCACGGCGCCTGCCCATCGGTCGCTCCATCCTGGCGGTAGCGGTGTTCGATACGGCAATAGCCCTGATGGCCGGGCTGGCCATTTTCCCCATCGTCTTTGCCAACAATATGGAGCCCTCGATGGGGCCGGGCCTGATGTTTATCAGCCTGCCCTATGCCTTTGGCAATCTCATGCTCGGCGAGTTGGCCGGCACCGTGTTTTTCGCCATGGCGGTGCTGGTGGCGCTGGGCTCGGTGGTCGCCATCATGGAGCCGGTGGTCGGGGTGCTGATGCAGCGCCTGCGACTGCGGCGGATCAGCGCCGCCATAGCCGTCGGCGTGCTGGTCTGGCTGTTGGCGCTGGTGGTAACGCTCTCCTTTACCCCGGGGGACCAGTACACGCGGCTGGCCGATGGCAGCCTGTTCCGGTTCATGGACAGGCTTACCGCCGACTTCCTGTTGCCGCTCGTCGCCCTGCTGACGGCGGTACTGGTGGGCTGGCGCCTGCGGCCGGAAATCCTGCGCGTGGAGTTGTCCCGGGAACTGGATCTGTTTTTCGCGTTGTGGCAGCGCCTGCTGCGCTATATTGCGCCGCTGGCCATCGCCATGATACTTATCGCCGCGCTGCTGGGCCTGGCGGCCTGACTCTCAACAACAGGGCTCATTCAATGACGGGCAAAGACACTATCCGGGTAGAGGTTGCCTACGCCCTGCCGCACAAGCAGGCCATCCTGCCCCTGGACGTGGCGCCCGGCACCACGGTACAGGAAGCGGCACGGGTGTCGGGCATCGCAGATAAATTCGACGGCATTGACCTGGAGAACGCCACCTTTGGTATCTTCGGTGGTGTGGTTGCCCCAACCCAGGTGCTGGCCGAGGGTGACCGGGTGGAGATCTACCGGCCGCTACTGGCCGACCCCAAGGAAGTGCGCAAGGCCCGCGCCGCCAGGGTCAGGGAACGCCGGGGCGGCCCGCAGGTCGGCTAGCCGCTTTCAACCGCGCTGTCGGGCTTCTCGGGAACATCCTGGCTGGGCTCGCGCTCCTGCTCCAAATCGCCCTCATATTTCAGCAGGGTGTCGCCATCGAAGAACACGGTGAGGCGGGATTGACTGAGTATGGTCTGCCCGTTGCGCTTGACGTAGGGGTAATCCCAGCGGTCCTGGTTGAAAGGGTCTTCGATCAGGGGCGTGCCGAGAATAAACCGTACCTGGCGCCGGGTCATTCCGGACTGGAGCTGGTCAACCATTTCCTGGGTGACGATATTGCCCTGCTCCACGTCGATTCTGTAAACACCGGGGAAACCCACGACACCACAGGCGCTCAGGCAGACGGCTGCGAACAGCAAAACGAAGAGGCGCATGGCGGAAAACTTCCACTTGGGTAACCGGGGTGGCATGATACCGCCTACCGCCTGCGCAGAGAACCCCTGACTCCATGAGCGACGAAAACCTCGAACTGCGCAAGGCCGGGCTGAAAGTCACCCTGCCCAGGCTGAAAATCCTGCAGATACTCGAAGCTGCCGAGGGCACTTCGCAGCACTTCAGCGCCGAGGATGTCTATATGGCGTTGCGCGCGGCGGGCGAGGAAGTGGGACTGGCCACGGTCTACCGGGTATTGACCCAGTTCCAGAGCGCCGGCCTGGTGGAACGCCACAATTTCGAGGCCGGTCACTCCGTGTTCGAGCTGGCCAAGGGCGAGCACCACGACCACATGGTGTGCCTGGGCTCGGGAGAGGTTGTGGAGTTTTCCGACCCGTTCATCGAACAACGCCAGCGCGAAATCGCCGCTGAACACGGCTATGAGCTGGTAGACCACTCGCTGGTGCTGTACGTGCGCAAAAAACAGCAGGACGGCTGATCAGCCGACTGAGGCAGGGTTAGTTTTCCAGCATCTCCCGGGCGTGAGCCAGGGTCTGGGCGGTAATCTTCACGCCACCGAGCATCCGCGCAATCTCCTCTATCTTCTCCTCGTCCTGCAGCCGGTTCATGCTGGTCTGTACCGACTTCCCCTCGATGAGCTTGCTCACTCGCAGGTGCTGGTGGCCCTGGGCTGCGACCTGGGGCAGGTGAGTGACGCACAGCACCTGGGCCTGCTCCGCCAGAGTGCGCAACAGTTTGCCCACCACTTCCGCCACCGCGCCGCCGATGCCCACATCCACCTCGTCAAACACCATGCTCGGCACCGTGCCGCTGCTGGCCGCGACCACCTGGATGGCCAGGCTGATGCGCGACAGCTCACCGCCCGAGGCAATCCTGCCCAGGGCCTGGGTGGGGGCGCCGGGAATGGTGCTGATCAGAAACTCGATATCCTCGCCGCCGTGGGGGTGAGGGTCGCGGCCGGTGCGGGGGGTGAGGGCGATTTCCAGCTCGCACTGGGCCATCGCCAGTGAGGTCAGCAGGTTGCCGGCCTGCTTGACCAGCTTGCCCGCGGCGGTGCGCCGCTGCTTGCCCAGCCGGGCGGCGCTGCCGGCATAGCGTGCGGCCAGGGCCGCCAGTTCCTCGGTCAGTTGCTCGATGCGCTGGCCGCCGTCGGCCAGTTCCTGTAATTCCTGCTGCAGACGCAGTTGCAGCGCGCCCACCGCCTCCGGCATTACGCGGTGTTTGCGCGCCACGTCGTAGATCGCCGCAAGGCGCTGCTCGACCTGGGCCAGGCGTTGCGGGTCGATCTCGACGCTGTCGATATGGCGCTGGATCTCAATGCCGGCCTCGTTGAGTGCAATGGCTGCGGAGTCGAGCAGTTCCCGCGCGTTGGCGGCCGCCTTCGTCGCCTGGGCATCGGCGCTCAACAGCTGCAGGGCCCTGCGCACGCCGCTTTCATGTTCCTCGCACAGCTCCAGCGCCTGGTGGGAGGACTGCAGGATCTGTTCGGCGTTGGCCAGCAGCTTGAGTTGTCGCTCCAGGCTGCCCAGTTCTCCCTCCTGCAGGTTGAGTTCATCCAGCTCATCCACCTGGTAGGCCAGCAGCTGGGCGCGGGCGGTCTGCTCGTTGCGGCTGCTGGTCAAGAGCTCCAGCTCGCGCTGGCCCCGCAGCCAGTCCGAGGCGACCTGCTCAACCTCGGCGGCCAGCGGCAGGTGACCGGCGTAGGCGTCCAGCAGCTGCCGCTGCACCGGCTTGCGCAGCAGGGACTGGTGTTCGTGCTGGCTGTGGATATCGACCAGCAGGGCGCCCAGCTCGGCGCAATCCTGCAGAGTGGAGGAGGTACCGTTGATATAGGCGCGGCTGCGCCCCTCGGCGGTGACGATCCGGCGCAGCAGGCATTCATCACCGGTCAGCAAGTCGCGCCCCTGCAGCCAGGCCCTGGCCTGGGGGATGGCGGCGATGTCAAAACCAGCCACGATTTCAGCCCGCTCGCAGCCGTGGCGCACGGTCTTCGGGTCCGCCCGGTCCCCCAGGCACAGGCCCAGGGCATCCAGCATGATCGACTTGCCGGCGCCCGTCTCGCCGGTAATGACGGTCATACCGCGGGCAAAATCGACCTCCAGCGCGGAGACGATGGTGTAGTTGCTGATACTGATGTGGGTGAGCATTGCGGCGGCCTGCAGGTTTTGCCCGTTATACCGTAGATACCCGGCGGCATAAACACCCTCTGCGGCCACCGCGCTGGCCCCCACCGCTTTGTAAATGCCAGGCGCTGTGATAAAACCGGTACCGAAAGTGCGCGGCATGCGGAAGTGGGGGTGTATGGCTGAAATCTCGGAGCGGGCCCGGATATTGTTGAAGACGCTGGTTGAGCGTCATATCCGCGATGGGCAACCGGTGGGTTCCAGGACCCTGCTGGAGGAGGCCGGCCTGCCCGTCAGCGCCGCCACCATCCGCAATGTCATGTCAGACCTGGAGGACAAGGGCTACCTGCACTCGCCGCACACTTCGGCGGGTCGGGTGCCCACGGCCATGGGCTACCGCCTGTTCGTCGACACCCTGTTGCAGGTGCGGCCGCTGGACGACGAGGCACTCGCGCGTATGCGCGCCGAGCTAAACCCCGACAAGTCCGCCAGCGACCTGGTGCAGACCGCCTCAGCGCTGCTGTCGAGCATCACTGCCCAGGCCGGCCTGGTCACGGTGCCCCGGCAGGAGGCCCACCAGTTGCGCCAGGTAGAGTTCCTGCCCCTGTCCGGGGACAGGGTACTGGTGATCCTGGTGATTAACGAGAGGGAGGTGCAGAACCGGATTATCCATACCCAGAGGCCCTTCACCGAAGCCGAGCTGCGGGAGGCGGCCAGCATGGTGAACCAGCGCTTCGCAGGCCAGCCGCTGCGCCTGG
This sequence comes from Halioglobus sp., assembly GCA_041307045.1. Taxonomy (GTDB): domain Bacteria; phylum Pseudomonadota; class Gammaproteobacteria; order Pseudomonadales; family Halieaceae; genus JARRPM01. The sequence continues at coordinate 238 of JBFZEF010000245.1, read as the reverse complement.
TCAAGGAGCGGATCCTGCGGGAAATGGAGGAGGCCCGCAGCCGCATCGACAGCTACCTGCAGGCCTCACTGGACCTGGCCAGCCAGGCCTTGGACCCGGTGCGGGAAAACGACGATTGCGTGGTGGTGGGTGAATCGCGGCTGCTGGATTGCGCCACGCCGGAGGAGATGCTCCAGCTGCGGGGCCTGTTCGAGACCTTCGAGAAGAAGAAAGACCTGCTACACCTGCTGGAGCGCTG
>JBFZEF010000244.1:0-4456 GCA_041307045.1 Halioglobus sp. | reverse complement strand
AGAAAAGGGTCACCAGCGGTGGCCCTTTTTTGTTTGAGGCGCGGCCGGGCTCTACCCCATAATGCCGGTGTTGCCCTGTGTTGATGACGCCCATGAAGCCGCGCTACCACCTTCCGCCCCTGCTTAACGACGCATCCGGCCAGCCCCGGCGGGCCGGGTTCGAGTTCGAGTTCGGCAATTTGCCGATCATCGATACGGCCAGATCCCTGCAGGCGGCGCTGGGTGGTACGCTGGACATCAAGAGTCCCTTCGAGGCCGTGCTGCAGGGGTCCAGCGTCGGCCGGCTCAAGGTCGAACGGGACATGGATATGCTCAAGTCAGTGCGCTATCGCGGGTGGCTGCAGGCCCTGGGGGTCGATTTCGGGCCTGGCAGTCTCGGCCACGATATCGAAACCAACATCGACAGCGCCTCCCGCCTGCTGGTGCCCTGCGAAGTGATCACCGACCCGATTCCGTTCGACCAGCTGCAACACCTCGACAGCCTGCTGCAGACACTGACCCGACTTGGGGCGGAGGGTACCCAGGATTCGCTGATTTACGCCTTCGGGCTGCACATAAACGCATCCATCCCGGACAGCTCCGCCGCAAGCCTCCGGCGCTACCTGCAGGCATTCCTGCTGCTTTACACCTGGATCATAGAGACCTCCGGGATCGACCTGACCCGGCGTTATTTCACCCGTTTCATCGACCCGTTCCCGCAGGCCTACTCGGAGCTGGTCCTGGACAACGACTACCGCCCGACCATAAACGAATTAATGGATGATTACCTCGAGCACAACCCGACCCGCAACCGGGCGCTGGACATGCTCCCCATCTTCTGCGGGCTGGACGAGGCCCGGGTACAGGGGGCCATCAACAGCGACGAGCGTAAACTGGTCAAGGGCCGGCCGGCGTTCCACTACCGATTGCCTGACTGCAGGGTGAATGAACCAGGGTGGAGCGCGGCGGGAGCCTGGAACAAGTGGGTTTACGTGGAGCAGCTGGCGGCTGACAACGAGTTGCTGGAGGAATTGATCGGGGAGTGGCGCGCCTGCAACAGCAGCTTTTCTTTTGCGCCCAGGGCAGCCTGGGCGACTCGCCTGACCAGCTTACTCGCCCAGAAGTATTTTGAGCGCTGAAAAACCCTGTGACGCGACATCCGAGGATTGGTGTGACCGGGCCGGACAGGGGTGGCCAGATTGCCTGGCTGATGACCGCCCTGGCGCTGCGGCGATGCGGCGCCAGGCCGCAGCGCATCACGCCGCGCCGCCGGTTTGATCGCGCACAGCTGGACGGGCTCGTGATCGGTGGAGGCACCGATGTGGATCCCTTCCACTATGGCCAGGAAAGCGAGCCGCCGGACGACGCCGATGCTGTGCGCCAGCGCAACGCAGTGGACTGGTTGGTGGGTCTGGTGCTCGCCGCCTTCCGGATCCTGTTTGCCACCCACTCGCTGCAGGACTACGATCCAGAGCGGGACCGCCTGGAAAAGTCACTTATCGAACACGCACTCCGCGAGCGCTTGCCGGTGCTGGGCATCTGCCGCGGTGCGCAACTGATGAACGTGGTGCTCGGTGGCACCCTGCACCAGAAGATCGGCCACTTCTATACCGAGGAGACCCGCTATGTGCGCTCCATCCTGCCGCGCAAGACTGTCGCCATCCTGCCCGGCACGCACCTGTATGAGATACTCGGCACCGCAACCGGCTTCGTCAACGCCCTGCACAAGCAGTCCATCGACCAACTGGGAGAAGACGTCGTCGTCAGTGCCCGGGAACCGAACGGGGTGGTGCAGGCTATTGAGCAAAGCGGCCACCGCTTTTTCGTCGGGGTGCAATGGCACCCGGAATATATGCCCCAGAGCGCTATACAGAAAAGGCTCTTTCAGGGCCTGGTGGCTGTCGCTACCGCGCGGGCGCCCGGCCGTGACTGACGAGCGGTACGCCGGAACCGGTTGATCGATCATGATGGAGGCCTACATCGGATTGTTTCTGGTCGCCTTTCTGGCCGCCAGCCTGCTGCCTGCCTATTCGGAGCTGCTGTTCGTAGATCTTCTGGCCTCGGGCCATGATCCGCTGGCCCTGTGGCTCTGGGCATCAGCCGGGAATACCCTGGGCTCGGCACTGAACTGGGGGCTGGGGCGGTACCTGTTGCACTTCCAGGAGCGCCGCTGGTTTCCCTTCAAAAGCGACAGCCTGGGCCGGGCCCAACGCTGGTTCCAGCGTTTCGGCGTGTGGTCGCTATTGCTCGCGTGGATGCCGGTTGGCGGAGACGCGCTCACTTTCATTGCCGGGGTGATGCGGGTGAGATTCAGCCTGTTCATCATTCTGACCGCTGTTGGCAAGGCCACCCGTTACGCAATCCTGATAGGCCTGACGTTGCTGGCTGTCGGGGACGGCCAGGCCTGATGAATGCTGACCGCCAGCACCATTGCGCTGGACCCCGTCCCCGCCTCGGCGATATTAGATTCCCGATACCCACAGGAGGAACCCACCGATGATCAATGCCTTCGCTGTTATGCAAGCTAAAGGCGCATTGCAGGCGTTTCAATACGACCCGGGGCCAATCGGCAGCACCGACGTTGAGATCGACGTCGAGTACTGCGGTATCTGCCACAGCGATATATCCATGATCGACAATGAATGGGGCCGGTCTGTGTATCCGCTGGTGCCCGGCCATGAAGTCATCGGCACGGTGGCGCAGGCCGGTTCAGCTGTGACGACGCTGAAGGTCGGGGATGTGGTGGGCCTTGGCTGGCACTCCCGGTACTGCATGACATGCAGCACCTGCATGTCGGGCGACCAAAATCTCTGCCTCGCGGTACAACCCACCATCGTGGGACGCCATGGCGGTTTCGCCGACAAGGTGCGCGCCTCCGCCGCCAGCGTGGTCAGTTTGCCCCCCGGCATGGATAAATCCACCGCAGGCCCCTTGTTCTGCGCCGGAATCACCGTGTTCAACCCATTGCTTGAGTTCGCTATCCAACCGACAGACAAGGTCGGGGTGATAGGCATCGGCGGGCTGGGACACATGGCTCTGAAATTCCTCAAGGCCTGGGGTTGTGAGGTCACCGCCTTCACCTCCCGGGAATCCAAACGACAGGAAGCCCTCGGAATGGGCGCCAGCCATACCATCGACTCCACCGATCCCGCGGCCATTTCCCAGCGCGCCAATTTCTTTGACCTGATTATCTCAACCGTGGACGTAACGCTTGACTGGTCGAATTTCCTGGTCACGCTCAAGCCCAGGGGCCGCCTGCACTTCGTCGGCGTCCCCCTGCAACCCCTGGATATCCCCGTAGTAGCGCTGCTTCGAGGGCAAAAATCCGTGTCGGCATCACCGGTTGGTTCACCGGCCGCCATCGCGGCGATGCTTGATTTTGCGGCGTTTCACCGGATTACGCCGGAAGTGGAGGAGTACCCTGTTTCCCGCCTGAACGAGGCCGTGGAACGTTTGCGCAGCGGCGCGGCGCGTTATCGGGTCGTGCTCAATATGCGTGGATAGCTCAAGGCTGGAAGCTCTCGGCAGGAAGCCCCGGGCAGGCCTTCACCGGTACCACGCCCGGGGGATGGAGGCCTCCACCAGCTCCGACGTATTGACGCTGACAACGTTGTGCTCGTCGCAAACGCCCCTGGCGAAGTGGGACGGGGCCAGGGTTCTCGATATGATCAGGCCTTTAGGGAAGTTTTTGCGCAGCCAGATGGCGCAGCGCAGGTTGGTCTGGTCATCGCCGGTAGTGATCACGAAAACAGGGGCTTCTTTCCCGGTGATGACCTCCTTGAATACCCGCCGCCACATTTCCGGGTCGTCGATATCCCCCTCGTAGGTATGGCGGCTGTACTTGCGCTTGCCTTCCACTTCCTCATCGGCGATCATCGCCCGCTGCTTGGCATCCCGGTCGATAATTGCCACGCGGTTGAACGTACCTGAAGCGTGCTGCTCGAGCTGCTCCAGGATACTCTGGCCAAACCGGCCAAAGCCAGCCAGCACCACCGTATCCTTGTACTTTGTCTCCCTGAACCGTCGCATCAGCCGCTCCCTGACCAGCTGGGTTGCGGCCAGCTCGTACTGGTTAAAGGTGGTGCACTGCTCGACCACCCTGGCGCCTTCCAGAACTCTCAGGAAGCGCAGGTTGGACACGTGATACACGATCTTGGAGCCCAACTGGGGATCGTGTTTGAGCAGCAGGCTGGCCACCTCGAAGTTGGTCTCGTCGTTCTCACTCAGGAGCAGGAATTTGTGCGCCTTGTGCAGCGCAAAGCGCTCCAGGCGATGCAGCTGGTCCCCGGAGACCACGACGACCCTTACTCCACGATAGGAGCGCAGGGCATCGAGACGCGGGTGTTGGGCTTCGTCGACGATAACGATCGCCTGCCGGCGCTTGTCACTCGCCCTGATCCGGTTGAGAAAGCTCAGGGTGAGCTCTCCCCCACCGGTAATGATGATCTTGTTCTTGATTCTCTTGACCTGCCATACC
>JBFZEF010000243.1:0-15827 GCA_041307045.1 Halioglobus sp. | reverse complement strand
GGCGGCGGCCTGAGCACGCCCCACTGCGGGGGCGGCTGCGCCGCCCGGCTAGAACATCGTGGGAACGACCGCGTCTATCAGGCGCGGACCTTTCGCCTGCATCGCCGCGGCAAATTGCTGGCTGAACTCCTCGGCGGTGGTGGCGCGGGACGCCTGCACGCCCATGCCGGCGGCAATGGCCACGAAATCCATGTCGGGGTCGCCGATGTCGAGTACGCTGGCGGCATTGGGGCCGGGCTTGCCGCCGCGGGCGCCGGTGCGGGCGAATTCCATTTCCAAGACGCTATAGCGGGTGTTATTGAATATCACCACGGTGACATCCAGCTGCTCCCGCGCCATGGTCCACAGGGACTGGATGGTGTACATCGCGCTGCCGTCTCCCTCCAGGCAAATCACCTTGCGCTCGGGGCAGGCTATGGCGGCGCCCACCGCGGCGGGCAGCCCCCAGCCGATGCTGCCGCCGGTGAGATTGAGCCAGTCGTGGGGTTGGGCCGCCGCCGTGGCCGGGTACAGGGCAAAGCCGGAGGTGATGGATTCGTCCACCACGACGGCGTTTTCAGGCAGGAAATGGGCCACCGCCGCGGCCAGCTTGAACACATCCAGGGGCCCGGCGCCCAGGTCCGGAAGCGTCAGCGCCTGCACCTCCGGGGCCACGTCGACGGCACCGAGACCCTCCAGCAGGTCTTCCAGCACCTGGTCGATATCGTCGTTGGGGCCCGCCAGCACAAACTGCTCGCAGCCGGGCGCGGCGATGGCACTGGGCACGTTGGGATAGGCAAAAAAGGATACCGGTGCGGGTGCGCCCACCAGGATCAGGTGCTCGATGTCCTTGATGTGGTCGATGGCCAGCTCGGCGAGGTACGGCAGGCGGTCGATCACCGCCGTGCCCGCGCCACGGGCCACGCGCCCGGGGAAAACCTCGGTACACACCCGAGCGCCGGCGGCCTTGCCGATCCGGCTCAGCAGCAGCCCGCGCTGGCCGTCTATTTCCCGCCCGCCGATCATGACCATGCACCTGGCCCCGGATTGCAGCAGGGCCAGGGCCTGTTGCAGCCGCGCCGCGGGTACCGCCGCGGGCGGGGCCACCGCCACCCTGCCCTCGGGGCCGTTGGGGTTGTCACCCCAGGATACGTCCGCCGGCAGCATCAGCGTGGCCACCTGGCCAATGCCGGCCTGGCGCACGGCCTCGGCCGCATCCCGGGCAATATCGCCGGGGGCTTTGGAGGTGTATACCCAGTGGGAAACCGGGCGCGCGATGCCCTCGATATCCGCGGTCAGGGGCGCATCGTACTGGAGGTGATAGGTGGCGTGGTCGCCGACGATATTCACCACCGGCACATGCCCCTTTTTGGCGTTGTGGATATTGGCCAGGGCATTGCCCAGGCCCGGCCCGAGGTGCAGCAGGGTGGAGGCGGGCTTGCGCGCCATGCGGGCATAGCCATCGGCAGCGCCGCTGAGCACCCCCTCGAACAGACACAGCACGCAGCGCATGCCCTCCACCTCGTCCAGCGCCGCGACAAAGTGCATCTCCGAGGTGCCGGGGTTGGTGAAGCAGACCTCTACTCCGTTATTGACCAGGGTGGTGAGCAGGCTCTCTGCGCCATTCATAGGGCGATTCTCCAGTGTTATGCAAATCGGTTGTGTCAGCCGGGGCAAGTGTAGGCCAGCCCCGGCAGGATGGCTACGCCGGGTCGAGCCGGGGTACGGAATTGAGCAGCGCGATGGTATAGGGGTGTTGGGGCGCCGTGAGAATCTGCTCGGCGCTGCCCTGCTCCACCAGCTTGCCCGCACGCATCACGCCCACCCGGTGCGCCAGGCTGGGCACGATCGAGAGGTCGTGGGTGATGAACAGGTAGGACACGCCGAACTCGCGCTGCAGTTCCTGCAGCAGGCCCAGCACCTCCGCCCGGATGGACACGTCGAGGGCACTGGTGGGCTCGTCGCAGATGATGAGCTCCGGCTCCACCGCCAGGGCCCGGGCGATGGCGATGCGCTGCAGCTGGCCGCCGGAAAATTCATGGGGATAGCGGCTGCTGTATTCGCGCCGCAGTTGCACCCGGTCCAGCAGCAGTCCGATGCGCTCCTCCCGTTGCAGCGCCGTCAGGCCCATGCCGAGGCTGACCATGCCCTCGGCGATAATCTCGCCCACCGTGAGCCGCGGGTTCATCGAGGAGTACGGGTTCTGGAATATCACCTGGATCAGCTTGCGGTAGGGCAGCATCGCGCGCCGCGAGAGTGAGCCGATATCCTCACCCTTGAAGCGGATGCGGCCGCCGCTGGACTCCTCCAGGTTGAGGATGGCCCGGCCCAGGGTGGACTTGCCACTGCCGGACTCCCCCACCAGGGCATAGGTTTCGCCGCGGCCGATGGACAGGGAAACGCCGTCCACCGCCCGGGTGTAGTCCACCACCCGCTGCAGCACACCCCTGCGAATGGGGAAGTAGACCTTGACATCATCCAGCTGCAGCAGCGGCTCTTCCACCGCGCTGCTGCGGAAGCGGGTGAGGTCCGGCAGCGCATCGATCAGGCGCCGGCTGTATTCCTGCTGCGGGTTGCGGAAAAACGCATCCACGCCCTGGCGTTCGATAATCTCGCCGCGGTACATCACCGCGACCTGGTCGGCAGTATTGCGCACCACGCCCATGTCGTGGGTGATGAGCAGCACCGCCAGCCGGCGGGAGCGGGTCAGTTCCCGGATGAGCTTCAGCACCTGCTCCTGGATGGTGACATCCAGCGCGGTGGTCGGCTCGTCCGCGATCAGGATATCGGGCTCGCAGGCCAGCGCCATCGCGATCATGACCCGCTGCTGCTGGCCACCGGATAACTGGTGCGGGTAAAAACCGTAGCGGCTGGCGGCGTCGGGAATGCCCACCTCCGCGAACAGTTGCACCACCCGCTGGCGCAGGTCAGCGCCGCGCAGGGGTGTGTGCAGGCGCAGGGTTTCCGCCACCTGCTCGCCCGCGCTCTGGACCGGGTTGAGGGCGCTCATGGCGTTCTGGAATATCATGGCCACCCGGCGCCCGCGCACGCTTTGCATGCGTGACTCGGGCAGTTCGAACAGGTCCTGGCCGTCGACCATCACCGCGCCGGAGGTAATCTGCAGCGCGTCAGGCAACAGGCGCATCGCCGCCAGGGAGGTCACGGACTTGCCGCTGCCCGACTCCCCCACCAGCGCGAAAATCTCCCCGGCGCGCAATTCGAGACTAACGCCCTTGAGGATCTGCTCGCCACTCTGGGCCAGCTCGACCCTGAGGTCGCGGATTTCCATGCGGATATCGCTTGCGCCGCTCATGCCCCCGACCTCCGGGCGCCGCTGCGCGGGTCGAACGCATCGCGCACCATGTAGGAGAACAGGTTGGCGGCCAGCACCAGGGTGAACATGAAGAAAAACGCCCCGCTGAGGGTCCACCACACCGGTGGCTCCCGGGACAGCTCGGAGCGCGCGCCATTGATCATATTGCCCCAGCTGCCCATGGAGGGATCTATGCCCACGCCAATGTAGGACAGCACGGCTTCGGCCAGCACCAGCGAGCTGAAATCCAGCACGAAGGTGATGAGGATGATATGGGTGACGTTCGGCAGGATATGGCGGCCCAGGATGCGGCGGTGGCTGACCCCGAAGGCATGGGCCGCCTGCACATAACCGAGCTGGCTGATCTTGAGGGTCTCCGCCCGGATCAGGCGGCACAGGCTGGACCAGCTGGTGAGCCCCAGGATAAAGCACAGGGCAATAAAGCGGGCATCGGCCTTTTCCATTCCCACCGAGAAGAAATCCGGGTTGAGGTCAATGTATACCTGGAACAGCAAAACCGAGGCGGCGATCAACAGGATGCCGGGGATGGAGCTGAGGGTGGTATACAGGTACTGCACCACATCGTCCACCCAGCCCTTGAAGTACCCGGCCATCACACCCAGGGTGACCGCGATGGGCAGCATCACCAGGGTCGCCAAGGTGCCCAGCAGAACCCCGGTGCGAATGCCCTTGAGGCTCTGGTAGGCCACGTCGGCGCCGCCCTGGTCGGTACCCAGCACATGGTAGTAGCGGCTGATGTACACCAGCCACACCATGAAGCAGATCACCACCGACTGCACCAGCCAGGAGGCGTACCAGGGATAGGCGCTGCCCCGCAGCAGGACCCACTGCAAACCTACCACCAGGGCTGACGCGGCCAGGCCCCACACCAGGGCGATGGCGGAGAGGCGCAGCAGGTCGAGCCATTTGTCCTCCGGATTGGCGAGGTGGCGGCCCGCATGTTCCAGCCATTCGAAATCCCGCACCGCGCGGCCCTGGGCGTCCTTCATGTCGCTCTTCTCGAAGGACTTCAGGGCAAACGGCGCCGAGTAGGTGCGCTCAAAGCGATCCCCCATGCCATCGAGCATGACATCGAGCACACTGATCACCTTGTTGTCGTAGAACACCTCCATGGCATCCGCGCCCTCGGGATTGGCCAGGGCGCGGCGAAAATGCAGGGAGTCCAGCAGGGCAATGCCCACGTAGACCATGATGACGGTGCAGGTGACCATGCCCAGGCGCTGGCTGAACACCTGGCTCCAGCGCTCCCGGGTCTGCGGATCGTTGCGCAGGCGGTAGAAGAACGTCGACAGCACGATGACCAGCATGAAAATCAGGGCATCGGACCACAGCAGAACCGGCTTTATCCCGAGTTCACCCATCAGTTGAGCCGCACCCTGGGATCGACCAGGGTGTAGGAGATATCGGTGAGGATCAGGCCGATGATATAGAGAATGGAGCCGATGAATACCATGCTGCGCACGATCGCGAAGTCCTGGGAGCGGATCGAGTCGAGCATGTAACTGCCCAGCCCCGGTATGCCGAAAAAGGACTCGATCAGCAGGCTGCCCATGAACAGTGAGGGAATCAGCACCACGATACCGGTCAATATCGGGATCATGGCATTGGGCAGGATATGCCGGAACAGGATGCTGATCTCGCTGGCGCCCTTGGCCCGTGCCGTGCGCACATAGTCCTGGCCGGCTTCTTCCAGGAACAGGCTGCGGTACCAGCGCGCCCCGGAGCCGATGCCCGATACCACGCTCACCAGCACTGGCAATAGCAGGAACTTCCACGGCTCGAAAGCGGGGTCAAAGCCGGAGACAGGCACCAGCATCCACTGCTTGGCCACCAGGTACTGGCCGCCGATGATGTAGAACAGGTAGGAGATGGACATCAGGCAGACGAAGACAAACACCGCCCAGCGATCCAGAGTGGTGCCGCGAAACATCACCACCATCAGCGCCACGCAGATATTCACCCAGATCCCGAGGACAAAACTGGGCAGGGCGATCGCGAGGCTGGGCCACATGCGGGTGGAAACGTCGGTGGTGATATCCCGGCCGCTCTCGGAACGACCAAAATCAAAGGCGAACAGCCTGACCGACTTGGTGTAGAAGATCGTGTCGGTCAACGCCGCCATGCCACCGGCCTCGCCGTTGATGAACAGGGGCTTGTCATAACCGTTCTTGCGTTTCCAGTTCGCGATCGCCTCCGGCGTCACATACTTATTGCCCAACTGGGAGGCGGCCATGTCGTCCGGCGAATTCACCACGAAAAACAGGGTGAAGGTCAGCAGGTTGACACCGATCAGTATGGGAATGGCGTACAACAGGCGGCGGACGATGTAAGCCAGCATCAGCTGTCCCTCATGGCGCGGGCGGTGGCTTTCTGGCGGCGCCGGTAAGCCACTATGCCCGGCAGCAACAGCGCGAATAGAAACAGCGCGCCCGCATACAGCGGCCAGGTCACAGGCTGGTTCCATTCCTTCTGTTTGCGCGCGCGCTCATCGACATCGAGGCGTGTGTACTTGAGGGTTGCCTTGGAGATGCCGTGGCGCTTGTTGTTGTGGACCCAGCTGTTGCTCAGGTAGATATCCTTGGAGTTATAGACGTACAGCCACACCGCATCCTTGCGAAACTGTTCCACTGCCAGCGCCACCATCTCGTCTCGCTCCGGCCCCGGCGGCAGCATGCGGATCTTGCGGAAGGCTTCGTCAAACACCTCGCTCGCATAGTTGGAATTATTGGCGCCATCGCACTCGCACTCTAGGGGGCTCTCGGGACCGTACAGCAGGAACAGGAAATTTTCAGGGTCGGGGTAGTCCGCCAGCCAGCCGTGGGAAAAGATCTGGGTATTGCCGGTCAACAGTTTCTCACGGGTGCGGTTCCAGTCCGCCGGGCGGTATTCCACCTGCACCCCGAGTTCATCAAAAATTCGGTCCATCCAGTTCATCTGGGTGTTGCTGATGGCCTGGGACTGCACGTCGATAAAAATCTTCAGCGGCTCGCCGGTGCGCGCGTCGCGGCCCTTGGGATAGCCCGCCTCCGCCAGCAACTGCCGGGCATAGTCCAGCGACTTGCGTTTGGCGGCGCCGTCCACCCAGTCGTACACATAGGGGTTGATGCCCGCCTCGCCCTCGAGGTAGCCCGGAATCCCAGGCGGTATGGGTGTATGGGCCGCTATGCCGTTGCCCTTGTAGAAGATGTTGATGTACTCCTCTGTATTGAAAGCGATCTGCAGCGCCTGGCGCAGCTTGCGCTTGTCCTCGGTGTAGCCGCCCACCACGGGATCGCGCATATTGAAGCCGTAGTAGTAAATGCTGGGTTTTACATCCGGGTCCATGGTGATGTTGTGGTCCTGCAGGTCCGCCGCCATCTCCACCCCGTCGGGGCCGACCACGAAGGCCTGGTCATAAACCCCGTTGGTATTGCCGTGCACCTCGCCGGAGCGGTCGTAGTAGCCCTGCAGGAATTTGGTCCACAGGGGCAGCACTTCCTTCTCCAGGCGAAATACCGCGCGGTCGACGAAGGGGACCCGCTTGCCCGCGTCATCGAGCAGGCCGGCCTCCAGGTCCCCGGGTTCACCCTCGGTGGGATAGAAATCCGGGCGGAAATTGGGATTGCGCTCCAGCACGATCTCACTGTTGGGATCGTTCTCCACCACCATGAACGGGCCGGCGCCCACCGGCCACCAGTCGAGGGTGAGATTGCGCTGGGCAAACCCGGGATTGTGGTAGAAGCGGTCTACCTCGGGGGCAATCGGCGAGAAGAAATGCATCGCCAGCCAGTAGGAGAACTGCGGGTAGCGCCCCTTGATGGTGATGGCAAAGCTGCGCTCATCCAGCACCTCCAGTCCGGCCATGGGGTAATTGTCCAGGTTCAGCCAGCTGTCCCGGGGCAAGTCACCCAACTGTGTCGAGAACTCATCCCAACCGACGATGTACTGCGACATAAATCCCAGCATGGGCGAGCCGATCTGCGGATCCGCCAGGCGCTTGATGCCGTAGACGAAATCGTTGGCCTGAACCGGTCTGCTGCCGGTCTGGGGGAAGTCCGGAATCTGCTTGTAACGCGCTCCGTCGGCGGCAGTGGCGAACAGGTAGAGCGGTTTGCCTGCGGCGTCGAGGGCAAAGGCCGGGTGGGGCTGGAAGTGCGCATCGGCGCGCACTCGCAGCGTATAGCGGGAAAATGCCAGGGACGGGTCGTCCTCCCCCACCTCGTTGCCCTGCGCATCGAGGAAAGTGACCTCGGGAAACGATTCCACCGCCAGGGGCAGTAACTCGTAGGGACGCTTGAGAAAGTGGTAGCCCATGGGGGGCTCATACACCTGGTCGATGAAAAGACTCTCATCCGATGCGTAGGACGTGGCGGGATCCAGGTGCTTGGGCGGCGCCGGGCTCATCACCGACTGGTATGTCACCAGGTTGTCGTCATAGCGGGGATTGGGGTCGTTCCACGGCGGCTCGCCGCAACCGGCCACCAGCAGTGAGAGCAGTATCGAGCCCGCGCCAGAGCGAAACAGTCCTGCTGCTGAAAACCGCTTGTTGTTCGATGGCACCGTGCCAGAGCTCCTGTCGAGTGCCGGCAAGAATACCCTCTGCGACCTGCCTTAACCAGTAACACCATGGTGGTATGCGGGCTGCGGCACACCTTTTTCTCGGTTATTTGGCGCAAGGCCGTGCCCCGGGCCGCGGCAAGTCCCTATAATGGGCCGCTGGCACCCCTGGTCGGAGCCGCAGGCGCGGTCCAATAATACAATGGCAACCGTCAATACCCTCCTCTCGAACCCCGCAACCGACACCGGCTTCTTCGGTCATCCACGCGGCCTGCTGGTGTGCTTCGCCACCGAGATGTGGGAGCGCTTTTCCTTCTACGGCATGAAATTCCTGCTGCTGCTGTACCTGACCAAGTACCACCTGTTCAGCGATGCCAACGGCCTCGAGGTGCTGGGCAGCTATGCCGCACTGGTCTACGCCATGCCCGTTATCGGCGGCCTGCTGGCCGACCGCTACCTGGGCATGCGCAAGGCGGTGATATTCGGCGGGGTGCTGCTGGTCCTGGGCCATCTGGGCATGGCCGTGGAAGGTGAGCAGGCCCGCAACGAGGGTGGCAGCATCCTGCGGGATGAGGGCGCGCTGCAGGTCTTTTACCTGTCGCTGGCGCTGATTGTGGTGGGCGTGGGTTTTTTGAAACCGAATATCTCCACCATCGTCGGCCGGCTCTACGGCCAGGACGACCCGCGCCGGGACGCGGGCTTCACCATTTTCTACATGGGTATCAACATCGGTGCCTTCGCCGCCACCCTGCTGTGCGGCTACCTGGGCGAAACCTTCGGTTGGCACTACGGGTTCGGCGCCGCCGGTATCGGCATGCTGGTGGGTCTTGCTACCTTCCTGCATGGCCAGCGCCACCTGCACGGCCAGGCGGAACCACGGGACCCGGCGCTGCTGCGGCAGCGCTCCGCGCTCGGCATCAGCAAGGAACTCACCATTTATCTCTGCGCCCTGCTGGCCGTGGGTGCAGCCTGGCAAATGCTGCAGTTCCACGGCGCGGTCGGCCTGCTGCTCAACGCTCTTTCGCTGGCGGTGGTACTGGGCCTGGGGTGGTTTATCACCACCCGGTGCGACCGGGTGGAACGCAGCCGGATGATCGTACTGATGGTCCTCACCATGTCCACCGTGGTGTTCTGGGCCCTGTTCGAGCAGAGTGCCGCCTCCATGACTCTGTACGCCGACCGGGTGATGGATCGGAATATCCTCGGCTTCGAGCTCACCGCCTCCCAGTTTGGCGCCATGAATGCGTTCTTCATCTTCCTGTTCGCGCCCCTGTTCGCCCTGCTCTGGACGGTATTGGGGCGGCGCGGCCGTGAACCCTCCACCCCGGTCAAATTTGCCCTGGGTATCGCCCAGGCGGGACTGGGCTTCGGCGCTCTCGTCATCGGCGCCGCGTCTCCCGACGAGGCGGGCCTGGTCGCTGGCTATTGGATGGTGCTGGCCTACCTTCTGCACACGACCGGCGAGCTGTGCCTGTCCCCGGTCGGCCTGTCCGCTGTGACCAAGCTGGCGGTGCCCAGCGTGGTCGGGGTTATGATGGGCTCCTGGTTCCTCGCCACCGCCTACTCGGAGTTTGTCGCCGCGCAGCTTTCCAAACTGGCGGCGGTCGAGACCGTCGAGGGCGTGACAGTTGATATCGGCGCGGCACTGGCAGGGTACACCGAACTGTTCACCATGCTCTGTTATACCGGACTGGGCGTGGCCTGCGCGCTGCTGCTGGTCACCCCGGTACTGAAGAAAATGATGCACGGCATTCACTGAGGCGAGATTTATGGCAAAAAAACCTGAATTCGATGTGGTGGTCTGGGGCGCCAGCGGTTTTACCGGCCACCTGGTGACCGAGTACCTGGCGCAAATGCACGGTGCCGACGGCGACCTGCGCTGGGCCATCGCCGGGCGCAACCGCGAGAAGCTCGAGCAGGTGCGCGATGAATGCCTGCCCGCGGCGAAGCGCAAGTCACTGCCGCTGCTGATTGCCGACAGCGGCGACCCGGCCAGCCTCGCCGCGATGGTGGCGCGCACCCGGGTGGTCTGCAGCACGGTAGGCCCCTATGCCCTGCACGGCACCTCGCTGGTGGCGGCCTGCACCGAGGCGGGCACCGACTACTGCGACCTGACCGGTGAAGTGCAGTGGATGGCGCGGGTCATTCCCGCCTACCAGGGCGCCGCCGTGGCATCCGGCGCGCGCATCGTCCACACCTGCGGCTATGACTCCATCCCCTTTGATATCGGCACCTGGTACCTGCAGCAGGCAATGATGGAACGCCATGGCGTGGCCGCCAGCCGGGTCAAAACGCGGGTGGGTCGCACCCGGGGCGGCGCCAGCGGGGGCACCATCGCCAGCATGCTCAACATGCTGGAGGAAATGCAGCACGACCCGTCAATCCGCCAGGTGATGGAAAATCCCTATGCCCTCAACCCGATCGGAACTGCGCCGGGGCCCGATGGCCCGGACCAGGCCGATGCCCGCTTCGACCCGGACTTCGGGCAGTGGACCTCGCCCTTCCTGATGGCGGCGGTCAACACCCGCGTGGTGCGCCGCAGTAACGCCCTGCTCGGCTTTCCCTGGGGCGCGGACTTCCGCTACGACGAGGCTGTGCTCAACCGGTCCCGCACCGAAGCCACCGTGGCCGCCCTGGGCGCCGGTGTCGGCATGAGGGCGCTGGCTCTGGGTCCCGCCCGCCAGGTGGCCCGGCGCCTGCTGCCCGCGCCGGGGGACGGCCCCTCCCGCAGCCGCCGCGAGAACGGTTACTGGGAGGTGTTTTTCCACGGCGTGCACCCCACCGACAGGAGCAGGGATCTGCGGCTGAAAGTCTGCGGTGACATGGACCCGGGTTACGGCTCCACGGCGAAAATGCTGGGAGAGGCGGCACTGTGCCTGGCCCTTGATCCGCCGGCGACCGGGGGCGGTTTCTGGACCCCCGCCTCCGCCATGGGCAGCAGCCTCCAGCGGCGCCTGGCGGAGCACGCGGGCCTGGATTTCAGCTTCGTCGATCCCGCTGGCGGGAGGATTGGCAAGCAGGCCTGAAAAGGCTTACATTCAGGAAAAAATTATAATCACAAGCATCAGGGGCGAACAAAGTCAGGCGTGAACAGGTTTAACCTCACGTTCAGGGGCGAAATCATTGAAGGGCATGACCCGGAGCAGGTGAAAACCCGCCTGGCCAGGATGCTTGCGATAGACGATCCCGCCAAGCTGCAGCGCCTGTTCTCCGGCGACCCGGTCGTGCTGCGCCGCAATATGGAACGCAAGGAAGCCGCCGGGCTTTACGCCCGGCTGCGCCAGCAGGGCATCCAGGCTGAACTGGTCAAGATTGACGAGCGGGGAGGCCTGCACAGCGGCAAGACCGTACCTGCCGGGACCGCAGCGCACCCTCCCAAGGCCAGCACCGCGAGTAGTGACCACCAGCCCCCGAAGATGGCCGCGCCGGAAGTCGTCACGGGCGCCAGGAAAATCATCCGCAAGGCCGACCTGGCGGCGACGAAAAAGCTGAAGGCGGCTGACTCGGTGCAGCTCGAGGCCAGGGAAAAAGCGCTGAAAAAGGCGCTCATGGCCAAACAGGCGGAGGAGGCAAAACGCGCGCGCGAGCGGGAGCAGGCCCTCGCCCGGGAGGCCGAGCTAAAGGCAAAACGCGAAGCGGCCAGGCAGCAAGCCGAACTGGCAGCGGCCAAACGCGAGGCCGAGCAGGAGGCTGCCCGGCGCAGGGAGGAGAAGCGGCGCGAGCAGGCGGAAGCGGCGGCGCGGCGCCAGGCAGAACTGGAGCGGGCAAGGGCGCAGGAAGCCGCGCAGCGGGCGGAGCGCGAACGGCTCGAAGCGGAGGAGCGCGCACGGCTCAAGGCCGAGCAACAGCAGCGCCTGGCCGCCGAGAAGGCGGAGCGTGAACGGCTCGAAGCCGAAAAACGTGAGCGCCTGGCCGCCGAGAAGGCGGAGCGCGAACGGCTCCAGGCCGAAGAACGCGAGCGCCTGGCCGCCGAGAAGGCGGAGCGCGAACGGCTGGAAGCGCAAGAGCGCGAGCGCCTGGCGGCGGAGCGGGCGCGGCGGGAACAGGCGCGCCGGGAGGAGCAGCAGCGCATGGCCGCAGAAAAAGCGGCGCGGCGGGAGCAGGAGAAGCGGAAGGCCGAGCAGCTTGCCGCGAAGCTGCAAGTGGAGCAGGCCCGCCGCAAGCGTGAGCAGGCGGAGAAGACGGCCCGCCGCAAGGCGGAGGAGTTGCGCCAACGCGCACAGGCGCAGGCCAGGCTTGAAGCCGATGAGGCAGAGCGGCTGGCCCAGCGTCGCGCCATGGAGGAACAGGCGATCCAGCGCGCCGCCGCCGAACTCGTGCAGAAGCCGTCACTCAAACCGGTAGAGACCCGGGTGAGGACCCGCCTGGAGACCCCGTCGCGGCTGCGCCACACCGAGCAGGCACCGGAAGCGGGAAGGCGCAAACGCCAACCGGGCGCTCCCAATCTTTACAGCCTGCGGCCCTTTCGCAATACCCCGGAAATCCGCAGCCGCAGCGAACAATCGAAGCGGAGCATGCGCCAGTCTCTTGCAGCCGCGGCCCTCGGCATCGCAATCGCCATCCTGCTGACCCTGGCCCCGGGCCTGTCCGGACTGCAAGCGCCGTTGCCTGCGAATGGCGCCCGCGCCGGCGCGGTGGGGCCCCAGGATCGACCGCTGCTGCTGGCCGGCGATCACCTGCTGCTGCATGACCGGGCCGGCATCGGTGTCGCCGACCTGGGCGCAGAGGGTCTGGGCCTCTCTGCCGCGGCGGCACCGCTGGCGTTCGACGCGGCCGGTGAACTGCTGATCACGGGCCGCCTGGCGGCGGCCGCAAACGATGCGCGGCCACAGCTGTTGCGCTGCGCGCTGGCGGAATCCCGCTGCAACCCTTTGCAGTCGGAACTGACGGGCACAGAGATCTCCGCGCTCGTCGTCAACCCCCTGGACGGCAGCCTGCTGGTGGCCGACAGCCACGCGGGCCAGTTGCTGAAGCTGAGCCCGCAGGGCGCAGTGCTGGCGCGGGCAGACGCCAGCATCCCCGCCGCGCCGGTACTGCGCCTGGATTCAGGCCTGCTGCTTATGAACAGCGCAGAGGGCCCAGGCATCAGCGTGTTTCGCTATGAGGACGAGGCCTTTGGCCGGCAGCTGGATGAGATCCTGCTGCTGCCCCCCGCGGGGAGCGCCGCCAGATTCACCGGCGTGCGGGATTTCCTGCGCAGTGGCGACTACTGGTGGGCCCTGCTAGAGACAGCCGGCAGCGACCGCGCCGGCCTGTACCGGTTTGACGCCCGGTGGCAGTTTGTTGACCGGCCCCCGCTGACGGCGGACACCCATCCTGCCGGATTGCTGAACTGGGCTGGCCGAATCCTGGTGCTGGACCCCTCACGTGTTGCGGTGCAGCGCTTCAGCGCAGACGGAATGGTCGAGGCGCCCCTGGTCTCCTCAGTGTTGACCGAACTGGTCGCCGGCCGGGAGCAGCGGGCGGAGCTCATACGGCTGGGCTGGCGCATCGGCCTCACGCTGTGTGTGCTCGGCGCGATCGCCGCGCTGCTCAGCGGCAGCCTGTACCGGGTCCGCAGCCTGGTGTACAGCTCCTGCCGCGAGCGCGGTGCGGAGCCAATCGACAAACTGGCCGACGCCATCGACTGGCTGGAGCCGGCCCCGAACCGCGCCGCCAACCTGGGCAGGACCGCTATCACCTACGCCCTGCTGGCAACGGGCCTGCTGCTGGCCGCCATCGGCCTGGGGGTGTCCAGCCTGCAGTTATCCGCCCTGTTGCTGGCGCTGGCGGGGCCGGCAACGGCGCTGATCCTGCTGCAGCGCAGCGACCCCGGGCATATCGGCATCCATGACCGGGAATTACTGCTGGTGGATCACCAGGGCATGTACCACATGGGCAGTGGCGCGCGCATCCACTGGCGCGGTCCCTTCCTGATGATTGACGATGTCATCGTCTTCAGCGGGACCCGGCAGCTGCCCGCATTCTCCCCTGACGAACTGGCACAGCGCGTGGCGCCGCTGGCAGCGCAAGGGATCCAGGTGGATCGCAAGATCGTGACGATCAAGTTGCTGCAGGGCCGCCATCCACTGGCGCTTGGGGCCCTGGCGATTGGCGCCACCCTTGCCGCCGCCCTCGCGCTGGTGTCGCTTCAGGGTATTTTTTGACAAAGCCGCGCCGCCCGGCGGGGCGACAGGGCTTCCCGGATTTCGATATACTGCCGGCTCTCGCGGTAACGCGCGCCAACGACCAGGGACGACGGCTTGCATGACCAATCTCCCAACTGAGCAGCCGAGCCCGCGACCGGCGCTGAGGGTCTCACTGTTCGTCACCTGCCTCGCTGACCTGTTTCGCCCTTCGGTGGCTTTTGCCAGCATCAGGCTGCTGGAGCAGGCCGGCTGCGAGGTCAGCATTCCACTGCAGCAGACCTGTTGCGGCCAACCCGCCTACAACACCGGCGATTACGCGGCCTCGGCACCGCTGGCGCGGCGGCTGATCCAGCAATTCGAGGCAGCGGATTACGTGGTGGTGCCCTCGGGCTCCTGCGCCGGGATGATTTGCCACCACTACCCCAAGCTGCTGGAAGGCGAATGGCGCGAGCGGGCCCTGCAGCTGGCGGCCAAAACCTTTGAGCTGACCACCTTCCTGCACGATATCGCCCGCTTGAAACGCGGCGAGCGAGCGCCCATCAAGCTGCCGGCCGTGACCTATCACGACAGCTGCGCCGGCCTGCGGGAACTGGGGATCAAGGCCCAGCCCCGCGCCCTGCTGCGCGAGCTGTGCGATGCCGAGCTTACCGAACTGCAGCAGACCGAGGTGTGTTGCGGTTTCGGCGGCACCTTCTGCGCCAAGATGCCGGAGATTTCCGGCAAGATGGTGGCTGACAAACTCGCCAGCGCCGTGGCCACCCGGGCGCAGATACTGGCCGGGGGGGACCTCGGCTGCCTGCTCAACATTGCCGGGCGCGCCAGGCGCAGCGGCGAGACTATCGAGGTCAGGCACATCGCCGAGCTGCTCTGCGGCGACCTGGAAAGTCCGGCCATCGGCCGGGGACAGTGAAGGACACGCGGGCTTGAAACAGACCAGCAACACTTTCCTGGATAACGCCCACGCGGCGCTGCAGGACCCCGCCAAGGTCCAGCGGCGGGATCTGTTGGCCTTGTTCGCCCCCCTTATTCGCAGCGCGGCCGTGGACAGCTTCGGCCATTTCGATGAACTGCGGCAACAGGTCAAGCAGGTCAAGCAGCACACGCTGGATCACCTCGACCACTACCTGGAAAAGTTCGAGCGGGAAGCGCTGCGCAACGGCAATCACCTCCACTACGCCGGTGACGGCGACCAGCTCAACAGCATCGTGCTGGAGATCTGCCAGCAGCACAGCGCCCGTCGCGTCGTCAAGGGCAAGTCGATGGTGACCGAGGAAACCGGTCTCAACGACTTTCTCAAGCGCGCGGGCCTGCGGGTGATGGAGACTGACCTCGGTGAGTACATCATCCAGCAGGCGGGTGAAACCCCCAGCCACATCGTCGGGCCGGCGCTGCATAAATCCGCTGCGGAGGTGCGTGAGCTGTTTCTGGCGAAGCACGATCTGGGTGAACGCGAACTGGCGGAGACCACCGACATGGTGGCCGAGGCGCGACTGGTACTGCGCGAACACTTCCTGAAAGCGGACGTGGGCATCATCGGCGCCAACGCCCTGATTGCGCAGAATGGCTACAGCATGCTGGTCACCAACGAGGGCAACGGCGACCTGTGCGCCAACCTGCCCAATGTGCTGATCATCTGCACCACCATTGACCGGGTGCTGCCCAGGGCCCGGGACGCCACGGCGATGCTGCGCCTGCTGGTGCGCTCTGCCACCGGCCAACCCCAGACCTGCTACACCAGTTTTTACTCTGGACCGCGGCGCGAGCACGACATCGACGGACCGCTGGAAACCCACATCGTGCTGCTGGATAACCGCCGCAGCGAGATCCTGGCCAGCGACTACCGCGAAATG
>JBFZEF010000242.1:0-6304 GCA_041307045.1 Halioglobus sp. | reverse complement strand
GGTCACAGCCGCGGGCAAGAGCCACCGGGTGGTGTTCTCCGGGGACCTGGGCGCGCCCCACGCGCCGCTGCTGCCCGCGCCCCGCTCGCCCGGCCGTGCCGACACCCTGGTGATCGAGAGTACCTACGGCGACAGCCTGCACCAGGGGCGCCGCGAGCGCAGCCTGCAGCTCAAGCAGGTGGTGGAGCGGGCGCTGAAGGACGACGGCGCCGTGTTGATCCCGGCCTTCAGCATCGGCCGCACCCAGGACATCCTGTACGAGCTGGAAGGGCTCATTCACCGCTATGGCGATGCCAAGGTCGGAACCCGTCGCTGGCGCGACCTGGAGATCATCGTCGATTCGCCCCTGGCCGCCAGGTTCACCAACGTCTACCGCCAGCTCAAGCCCTTCTGGGATGCCGAGGCCCTGGGCCGGGTGCGGGCGGGGCGCCACCCGCTGAGCTTCGAGCAGCTGTATACCGTGGGCGACCACGCGCAGCACGAGACCGCCGTGAACTACATCAAGAACCGCGGCCACCCCTGTATCATCATCGCCGCCAGCGGCATGTGCGCCGGGGGTCGCATCGTCAATTACCTGAAAGCGCTGATCGGCGACCCGCGCACGGACATCCTGTTCATCGGCTACCAGGCCGCCGGCACCCCCGGGCGGGCGATACAGACCCATGGCCCGCAGGGCGGCTGGGTGGAGCTCGACGGCCAGCGCCACGACATCAGGGCCGGCGTCCACACCATCAGCGGCTACTCCGCCCACGCCGACCAGAAGGACCTGGTCAATTTCGTCGCTCGCATGCGGGGGAAGCCGCGGCACATTCGCATCGTGCACGGGGATGACGAGGCCAAGGCGGAGCTGCGGCGCAAGCTCGCGGCACTGTTGCCGGAGGCGGAGGTGATTATCCCGGCGTGAGGTGAACCCAATTGCGGGCGTGAACCAGTGCCCAAAAACGGGCAAAAGGGCACGGCAGGCGTCCTTTTTCTTCCTACCGCTGCCGGTGGCTATGCTAACCTCGGAAGCAAAGTCATCAGTGATTGTATCTGCCCCTGGCCCGCTGCTGTGGGAGCGGGGGAAGCACGAACCGGGCGAACCGACGACTATGCAGCAGAGCATCCAGCCAAAACAGGGGGGTTCATTGGACGAGAGCCAACTTGCCAATCGCTTCCGCGCTACCTGGCGGCGTTGCGCCGGCGGCCAGGCGCCGCCCGCAGCCGTGTGGGAAATGCTGCGGCGGCACTACCGGGAACCCCATCGCCATTACCACACCCTCAACCACCTGGCCCAGTGCCTGCGCGAGCTGGATCTTGCGGGGACGGAGGTGGCGGAAACGGAGGCCACGGAGATGGCGATCTGGTTCCACGATGTGATCTACCGCTACGGGGCGAAGGATAACGAAACCCTCAGCGCCCAGGCCTTTCGCGAACTGGCCGCACCGCATATGCCCGCGGGTTTCATCGACCGGGTGGGTGAGTTCATTATCGCCACGCAACACACCGGTTCCGCCCGGGACAGCGGCGAAGCGTTCATGGTGGACATTGACCTGTCAGGCTTCGGCCTGCCCTGGGAGGGCTACCTGGCCGACTCCGACGCGCTGCGGGAGGAAGCACCCGAGGGCATCGGGGACAGCCAATACTACGCGGGCAAACTGCGATTCCTCGACGGCTTGCTCGGCTGGCAGCGCCTGTTCCAGACCGACTATTTCCGCGACCGCCTGGAGCAACAGGCCCGCGAGAACATCAGGCGCTATACAGCCGACCTGCGCGCCCGCGGCTTCGGGGCCTGACCCACCGCTCGCCACCGCACCGCCCTACCTCTCAAAGATCGCCAGCAACCGGCGCAAGTGATCCATCAGGGTGATGGATTTGAGGTCGCTCAATTCCCCGGCATCCAGGAACACCGCGTCGCAGGCGCGGCACACATCGAGGGTTACATGCGACTGTTCCGTGTCGGCAACGCGCTCCATGGTGGCGCCGCAACCGGGGCAGGGGATGTCGCGTATTTCGTTGTTCCTGGCGCCCTGGACCGCGCTGCCGGTATCCAGCGCCACGTCCACCTGCCACTCGGCCCGCATCCGCTCCAGCATCTCCCGGCTGCAGTAAAGCCCGCGGCACCCTATACAGCGCTGGGCCCTGATGTCGGTGCCAAACTCCACGGCCTTCATGGCACTGCCGCACTTGGGACATTTCATTCGCCTTTCTCCATTCTTTTTGTCTCTGGCTTCAGGTCAACACCGCCTGCAGGGTGGTGGTGGTCAGCTGCAGGCGACGGGTGATGACGCGGATCATGAACTTGTGCAACGCCCCGGCGATCTGGGGGTGCTCCTGCTCCAGCCGGGCGTTGGCCGCCTGGCACAGTACATACAGGTCGCCGCCGTTGTCGACGATCACCGAGGCGGTGCGCGGCGTGCCCAGGTAGAAACCGACTTCCCCGAACACGGTGCCGGAATCGGCGCGGCGAATCCGGTGCCGGGTGCCGGACCCGGCATCCAGGTAAACCGACGCGCTACAGCTTTGCAGCAGGAACATTTCATCTGAAGGTGCGCCCTGCTCGGCCAGCACATCGCCCGGTGCCACCACCCGGTGCTCGAAGTAATTCGCCAGGATCAGGTGATCATCGGGGGCAGGCAGGTAGGCGGCGAGCTGTTCCATGATACCCAGGTGATCGTCCTCCAGCGCCTGCTCCCTGAGCATCCGCTCCTCGCACCACTCGATACCGCGATCGAGATCCGGCAGGATCTGGATGTAGCTGCTGGTCTCCTTTTCAAACCAGCTGCCCATCAGGCGCTCGCCCATGCCGGCTGGGAGCCCGGTGAGCAACAGGAAGAAATGCGACTTGGTCGCTTCCTGCGCCAGCTTCATGAAACTCAGGGCGGCGGAGGAATCCATGTCGGTCACCTGGGAGAAGTCCAGCGCGACATACGCCAGGGGCGGCAGCGTCTTGTCGTTGAGGCGAGCCTCGATGCGGCTGACCAGGGCGGCGGCGGTGCCGAAGAAAAGATAGCCCTGCAGCTTCAGGATCAGGGTCTGGCCGCCATTCTCGCGCAGGTACTTTTCCTGCTGCAGATTGCGCTCGACATTGCTCCTGCGCTCGGCGCCGGTCAGGGCGTAGCGCACCACGTTGATCCTGCTGTAGTTGATCACGAACAACATGATCGCGCCCATCAGCCCCACCAGTACGCCCTGGATGAAGCCCACCGATGCCACCACCAGCACGATGATGACCACCACCAGGTATTCCAGCGCCGGCAGTTGCGAGCGGGCCTCGATCAGCCACCGCTCCAGCAGTGACCAGCCCAGGAACAGCAGCAGGCCCGCCAGCACCGCCTTGGGAAACCACGCGATCAGGGACATGCCGTAAAACAACGCCAGCGCGCAGAACAGGGCCACCACCAGCCCCACCAGCCGGCTCTTGGGCGCCCCTACTGTCACGGCCAGGTCAGTCAGGGTCATGGAGGGGAGCGCCAGCAGGCCGCCGCTGACGCCACTGATGGCATTGGCGGCGCCCGCCACCGTCAGCTCCCGGTTGATGTCGACATTGTCCCGCAGCAACACCGACAGGCCACTGGCGGTCAACATCAGCGACACGGCGCTGAGCATCGTGACGGTGCCGATACTGGCCAGGTGCTGGACCACCAGGGTCCAGTCGATATCGGCGGAGCGCTCCAGCAACACCGGGTTCCACAGGGTGGGCTGGCTCTCGGGGAAGGGGCCCACCAGCCAGCCGTCGGCCATCAGTTCGGAGGGGCTGAGCCCGAGCAGGGCCGCGGTGGCAAAGAAGACGCTGAGCAGCACAGAGATAGCCAGGGGCATCGCCAGGGACTTGAACCAGTGGAGTATGGCCCAGCGGATAAACGCCGCGGCCAGCACGGCGGGCAGCCAGCGCCAGAGGATGTCCGGCTCGACCAGCCCCAGGAAGTCAGCGGCGGATTCCAGTGGCAGATCGCTCACGACCCGCAGCGCGCCCTGGATCAACAACAGGCCGGCGCCGGCAAAGTACCCGCCCATCACCGAGTAGGGCAGGAAGCGCACCAGCGAACCAAGGCGAAAAATCCCCAGCAGCGCCAGCGCCAGGCCAGTCAATACCGCGGTGCAGGCCAGGGCGCCGTAGGCGGTCACGAACAGCACCTCTGCCGGGGTACCGGCGGGGAAACCGGCAACCACCATCGTCACCATCAGCGCCAGGATGGGGGCGGTGTCGTCATCCGGCATGGCCACCAGGGGCCGGCAGCTACTGAACAGGCTGAAAATCGAACCCCCCACCACCGCCGTGGCAATGAGAATGGTGATGCCGGAGGATATGAAGGGCGCCAGCGCGCCGTTGAACATCAGGGCCGCGAAGCTCACGCTGGTAATCAAGGTCACCAGCCCGGCGATGATACCGGCCAGCAGGATGGCGATGACGCGCTCGGCGTTGAACTCGCGCAGCATGCCCAGCGGGTGATTCTTGAAGGGCGAGACAGCCAACCTTTATTTCTCAGCCATGACGATGGTGGTGGACAGGATACCCTGCGCTATCCGCTCGCAGTGGAGCTGGACCAGCGGGTCTTCCGGGAAATCCGCCTGCAGGCCTGCGAACAGGGCGGCGGCATCCGGCGCCCCGTCGCGCAGGTGCTCGAAGGCTTCATTGTACCTCACCACCCGCGGCGTCCTGCTCTCCTCCTCGCTGATGGGCTCGAAGGCTTCAATCGACTCGGTCTTGCCCTTCAGCACCAGCCCGCCCACGGGGCGGAAGAACAGATCGTGGCACTGGGCGACGGTGGTCCCGGAAATACACATCAGGGTGCCCAGGTGCTTGTTCACGCCTTCCAGGCGCGCCGCGGTGTTGATCGAATCGCCATGGGCGGTGTAGTCAAAGCGCTCGGCGCCACCGAAGTTGCCGACAATGGCGACACCCGTATTCACGCCCACCCGGGTCGCCCCGAATTCCATGCCCCGCTCCTTCATTTTCTCGATGAAGGCCTTGCTGATGCGGCCCATGGACAGGGCGCAGTCCACCGCCCGCTGGGCGTGGTCCGGCTGGTCCAGGGGTGCGTTGAAGATGCCCACCACCGCATCGCCCACGATCTTGTCGATGGTGCCGCCATGCTCCATCACCGTCCGGCACATGGCGTCGAGGTACTCGTTCAACACCGAGACCAGCACCTGCGGGGTTGCACTCTCGGTGAACGTGGTAAAGCCGGCGATGTCGGAAAACAGGAAGGTCATCTCGCGCGATTCACCGTTCAGGCTCAGCCTCTCGGGATGATCCACCAACTGGTCCACCAGGGCCGGCGCCATGTAGGAACTGAAGGCCTTGCGCACCTGGCGCTTCTGCCTCGCCTCGGTGAAGTAACCGTACAGTACATTCATCGCAATGATCGCTGTCACCGTCACCAGGGGCAGTACCGGGGACAGGCTCAATTGCGCCGAGGTCCACAACCAGACATTACCGGCGAGCAACAGCGCGAAGCAGGCCACGGCAAAAATGGTAATGGCACCGGCGCCAAAGGCCGGGCACAGGAACGTGAGCAACAGCCCCAGCAGCAGTATCGCGATGGCATTGGCCGCGTTGGCCCAGTCCGGCACCTGGGGAAAGGGCTTGCCCGCGAGAATCCGCTGCAGCACCGTGGCGTGAACCTCGACGCCGGGAAACGCGGGCCCGGTGGGAGCACTGATCAGGTCCGCCAGCCCCAGCGCGGAGGAACCTACCAGCACAGCGGCTTCCTTGAGCTGCGGGAACTGGTCATCCGCGCTGGCCTGCAGGACGTCGGTAGCCGAGATATAGGGCACCCCGCCGCGATGCCCGCTGTAGGGAATGAGCACCCTGCCGTACTTGTCCGTGAGTACCCGCATCGCGTCCAGCGTAAGGCCCAGCACGCGCTCGAAGTCCTCGACCTCCGCCGTTTCAACCTTGAACCGCATCGCCCCGGTGTGGCGCCGCGCCATCGCCAGGGACAGGGCGGGATAGACCATGTCGCCGTTGCGCAGGATCAATGGCGTGGTCCTGAGCACGCCGTCGGTGTCGGTGGTGGTATTGAGAAAACCACCGTATTTCGCCGCCTTTTGCAGCGCGGGCAGGTTGCCGGTGTAACTGGGCATCATCGGGATGGTGAGGTTCGCGTGATCGGCCCGGGGGAAGAAGGCCCAGCCGGTGGGCAGGGCACCCACCGACTCGTCCTGGGTGGAATGGAACAGGAAGCCCAGCACCACATTCTGGTCCTTCAGTTGCCGGGCGAACATGTCATCGCGATCCATCGCCGGAATCATGCGCTCAAGGTATTCGGCGTGTTCGAGCTGGGCGGTGGCGGAGGCTGACTCCATCAGTTCCTGCGCC
>JBFZEF010000240.1:0-2646 GCA_041307045.1 Halioglobus sp. | reverse complement strand
CGACAGACGCTGCCTCACCGGGGCAGTGATGGCTGCGGCAGTGGGCTAAACCCTAATTGCTGGCGCTGGCTGCCGAGGTGGCTTCCCCCAGGTGGTTGCTGAGGATGGTCGCCCAGCGGCGCAGGACTTCATCCGCGGCAGCCAGGTTGGTCACACTGTTGCGCACCTCGGCGAATGGGCCACCGGCGGCCTCGGGGTCAATAATACGTGCGATGATATCGCCGGTTTTGCCATCCAATAGCTCCATGTACAGCGTCATTTGTCCCGCGGACGCCGAGAAGCTCTGTTGCATGCCAGCCGACATGGTATCTGGCGCAGTCACCTCCAGGTTGACGATGGCAGGCCGAACGATCAGTACGCCGGTGCCGCCGGTTGTCACCATCTGGTGACCTGCCTTGGTGAGTACATCGGTGAAGACTTTGTTGAACTCGGTCGCAAGATCGGTTCGGATCCTGTTCATATCCTGGTCGGATATCATGTCCGACAGGTCCATCGCTTCCTCGTTCTGCTCGCGTTTCCAGTTCTTATTGAAGGCCACATAGGCGGCCAGCAGCGCCACTTTGTCATAGCTTTTCAGATCGGCGCCCGGCTTCATATAGACCGCGCGCAGCTTCGTGTCCTTCATCAGGTGCAGGCCATCGTGGCTCACCTCGGGTAGTGCCGTGTCCGCCGCCAGCGAGGTGGCAAAAATCAGGGTCAATACCCCGACAATCAATTTCAATAGATTGTTGAGTTTCATGGCATGGTCTCCTTGGATGGTTTCAGTCTGATTTTCGAGAGCGTATCGCTGCTGGCTCGCTCGTCGGGATCAGTTGCCCCAAAAGTATCGAATGACAGTGGAAAGAACTGTGGACCACAATGTGGGTTTCGGCAAGTGCTACGGCATCAGCAAGCTGTTGATCAGTCGGCATAAGAGGTATTATCCAGTTCCAGTTAATGGTGTGGAGAGAGTGTATGAAAAGCATCGTTGCAGCCAGGTTTGTCGCGCTGGGCCTCTTTGGGCTTGTATTGCACAGTACCGCCAGCGCGCAGATTTACGAGAGTAGGGATGCGCAGGGCGAACCAGAATTCAGCGACACCCCGACCCAGGGTGCCGAGGTAGTCGATCTGCCCGGGACCAATCTCGCTGAGCCCCCGGCAGCGCAACCGACCGCGTCCGAGCAAACGCGATCCGCCCAGGAACAGGAGATGCCTGCTACCGATGTAGGCGGTGAGGAGGGGGAGGACGTTGGGGTTTCCGTGTACTACGAAGGGGATGACGTTGATGACCCGCGGGTCCAGCGCCGGGTAGACGAGGATCGGATTGATAATGCCCTACCCGGGGACCCCGTGCGCAGCGACGCGGCACCCGGTCCAGGTCGCGGTGAGGTCCGCCACGAGGCGGGCGGGCGCAGGTAAATCGGGTTTACCTTTTTTACTTTGGGCTTTTCGGGACCCCGGCGCCCCAAATGACGCGTTGCTGCTTACATATGTATCGGTGCGCCGCCCAGGCCGAGGGCGGCTTCCATCACGCCTTCCGACAGGGTCGGGTGGGCGTGAATCATATGGGTGATATCCTCGGCTAACAGCTCCGCCGTTTTGGCCAGCAGGATTTCATGCAGTATCTCGGTGGCGTTCAGGCCCACCACGTGACCACCCAGGATTTCCCCTGTTTTTGGGTCCGCGATCAACTTGACCAGGCCCTCGGGCCTGCCCACCGCCACGGCCTTGCCGATACCGCGGTAGGGAAACACCGATTTGCGGATGGCGATGCCCCTGCTGTCCGCCTCGTCCTCGCGCAGGCCGAAGCCCGCCACCTGGGGCTCGCAGTAGATGGCGGAGGGCACGGCGGCGGGGTCCACCCTTTGCATGCGTCCGCCATGCCCGGCGATAGATTCCACCGCCAGTTCCCCCTCCCGGGAAGCGACATGGGCCAGCAGCGGCGTGCTGGTGACATCACCGATGGCGAATACACCTTTGGCGGCAGTCTGGTTGTAATCCCCCACCGGGATGAAGCCGCGCGGGTCGGCTTTCAGTCCAACGGTTTCCAGGCCCAGGTTTTCGGTATTCGGGCGCCGGCCGAACACGACCAGCGCTTTCTCGGCCTTGACGGTGAGTTCGCCCGCGGGTGTGGTGAGCGCGACGCTCACGCCGTTTGCGGAGCGCGCGAGGGCGTTGGCGCGGGTGCCGGTGTGCACGGTGATGCCCGCCTTCTGGAAACTCGCCGCCAGCACCGCCGCGCACTCGAAGTCCTCGCTGGGCAGCAGGTGCCCCATCATTTCCACCACCGTCACCGCCACGCCGAAGGCGTTCATGACAAAGGCGAACTCGCAGCCGATGGCGCCGCCACCGAGAATAACCAGGGATTTCGGCAGTGTTTTCATATCGAGGATGCCGGTAGAGGAGAGCACCTGTTGCTCATCGAACTCAAAACCCTTCACCTCGAGCGGCCTGGAGCCGGTGGCGATCAGGACATTTTTCGCGCTGAGGGTCGCGCCGCCCTCGACGGCCACCCTGCCCGGCCCTGCAAGGCGGGCGCGGCCCTTGATGACGTTTACCCTGTTCTTGCGCAGCAGGCCGCTGACACCACCGGCCAGGGTATTGGCCGCCGCGCGGGAGTTGGCATGCACCCGGCTGTAGTCCAGCCCGGAGCGGTCGATCCTGACG
>JBFZEF010000237.1:0-6285 GCA_041307045.1 Halioglobus sp. | reverse complement strand
AATTTTCTGTTAAAAGGGCAAGGGCCGAAAGAATGGCCACTCACCCTTCGACCCGTTTTAGTGGATGCGTAACTGAAAAATTTTAGTGCACGCAAATTGTGAGCCTATCAACCCCGACCGTCAGGTAGTCTGGAATGTTGATCTAAACAAACACTCACCTGGACAAATTGTCCTATTTGAGACCCCAGCGGTACCCGGTCTGGCCTGCATAGTTTTTCAGGCCCCAGCGATATCCGGTCTGGTCTGAGTAGTTTTTCAGGCCCCAGCGGTACCCGGTCTGGTCTGAGTAGTTTTTCAGGCCCCAGCGGTACCCGGTCTGGTCTGCGTAGTTTTTCAGGCCCCAGCGGTATCCAGCCTGATCAGCATACCCCTGCACGCCCCAGGTGTAGGACGCGGTCCCAGCGTAATTTCTGTTGGTCGGCTCAGAGGCGGAAGAATTGCCCCACTTGTAGCCGCCGCGAGTGGTGGTTGAGGCTGACCAATCGGCGCTGGATGGGCTTTGCTCAAGCGTGCGGCCCCACTTGTAGCCGGATGGGCCACCGGATGAATAACTTTCGGTACCTGCCAGCGAATGGCTGACCCTGTGCACCGCGCTGCCAGACCCGACATCGCCGTTGCTCGCTGCAGGACTCATTTCCGCCACACTCATATACGGGGCCGCCAGCACGGCCGCAAGGAGCCCTGCGCCTGTGAAACCGAGAGTTCTGATCGTATTCATGGTCTGTGCCCGCCTTCAGTATGTTTGTTTTCGCTGCAATTTGTGATGCAGTTCCACCACGTGAATCCCGCTCTGGGACTCTGTTCACATCCTCTTATATGGATGCTTGACTCTGTTATACGGGGTGGAGGTGGTCAATTGAAGCGAGGTATATACCCTCTTTGGGGTAGCTGCCCGGGTCGGGGCGGAAAAGAGGCCTGGGGCCGGGTCGCGTGATCGGTCTCAAGTCAAGGCAATATAACGGAAAAGTACAGATAATCGATGGGGCCGGGTTGACCCTTCGGGGGTATCCGCCGGGAGACTGAGAAACGGGGTTAGTGGGGCCTTCCGGTGGTCTTACCTGGGCTCTTGCCGGGAGAGCCTTTCGATTGCCTCGCGTTCGTCCAGGTATAGCCGCATCCAACTCGATGGCAGCCCGCCATCCGGGATTGCGCCCGGCGTCGGGGAGGGCTCATCGCGTTCGATATGAGCCTTTACACCCCACTTGCGGGTCTTGCTCAGGCCTTCTGCGGCCGGCTCCGGTGAGAGCATGGTGCCCAGGCCGGGCAGGCTGGGCACGCCGTCAGCATCGACTATTGCCGGCCCCTGGGTGTGTTCGGTCCCTCTCAATTCCCGCTGGATGTCCATATCGGCGTTGCCACAGCCTCGCTGGCCAAGCGTCACTGCCCGGGCGGCATTCAGATAGCCCTGCCCCTGCTGGAAGGGGCTGTACGCGAGCAGGCCGTCCCGGTTGATCGCCGGTTCGGCACTGGTCATCAACTTGCACTTGATGTCATCCGGGGTCAGCGCAGGCTCCAGTTGCAACAACAGGGCCGCCACCCCGGAGACCAGTGCAGCCGCCTGGGATGAGCCGGTCATGACGAATTCCCCGGTGCGCAAGCTGTACTCGGGGTGTTCCTGTGTCAGTGTCGAGCCCGGCCGGACCAGGCCCGTCATATGTCCCCCTGGCGCGACGATGTCGGGTTTTATGTGCCCACTGGGTGTGGGGCCGCGAGAGGAGAAATCCGGGATATAGTCATCGTCCTTGTCGGTTGCGGTCCACGAGTCGGTGACAGCACCCACCGTGATAACAAATGGCAGGTTTCCGGGTGAACCGATGGTCATCGGATCCGGGCCTTCGTTGCCCGCGGCGGCGATAACGGTGATGCCGCTCGCCCAGGCGCGAATCACCGCCTGGTTGATCGGATCCAGCCAGTACTGCCAGCGGGGTCGGGAGGAGAAGGACAGGTTGAGTACGCGTATATCGTAGGTCTCGCGATTGTCCACCACCCATTGCACGGCGCGAATAATGTCCAGGAAGTCCCCCTGGCCTGCGACGTTAAACGCCTTCACGGACACCAGGTTGACATCGGGGGCTACGCCTTTGTAGCCGCCAGTGGGTATGCCCGCTCGGGTTTCAGCGCCGCTGTGGGCGATGATGCTGGTCATATGGCTGCCGTGGCCGCTTTCGTCGAATACCTCGCCCCCGGCGCTGTTGGCAATGGCGTCAAACCTTGCAAGCACGCGGGGTTTACCCCGCGTGTCAGTAGTGAGGTGAGGGTGGTCCCACAGGCCCGAGTCCACGACGGCAACGGTCACGCCGCGGCCGGTAATGCCGTTGCGGTGCAGGGCATCCACGCCGACAACGGTGTTGTAATAGAAATTTTCATGGTTGTCGTCGTACCCTGGTACCAGCTCAACAATGCAATCCCCCGCGAAGGTGGCTTCTACCGAGAAATCCCGTTGGTGTAGCGGTTGCCCTGCCGCGGAGCGGAATTCCAGCTTGAGCCTTTCGAAACCGCTGATGGGAGGCACTTCAAGGTCCGGCTTGTCGCCCAATTCGATCAGGGCGACGCCGGGGCTGGCACCCGCATAGAGGGCCGGGTCGAGCTCCCTGCCTGCCAGGGTGATCGCGTCTATAGCGCCGAGCTGGGCGGGCCAGCCCAGGCTCAGGCGTTGCAGGGTCGCGGGCGCTGCGCCTTTGTTGTACAACCGCCAGCTAACGCTCGAATCGCCGATATCCAGCTCCACTGAGCCGCGTACCTGGCAGTCCTCGTCGGCTTCCGGCGGCTCATCCTGCCGCTCGCGGGGCAAAGACAGGTCGTCCATGAAGCGGGCCACCTTGTCTGACTTCAGCACCTTTGCCAACTGGCTGGCGCCAAGCCTGGCTCCGACCGCGTCGATGATGGGCAGGTCGTGGGTTATTTCGCCGCCCTGTGCCTCCACCAGGGCCCGCAGTTCCACTGCTGAGCTTCCCTGCAGGAAGACGCTCAGTAGTTCCGCCTCGCCCGCGGATTCCGCAGCGCTGGCCACTGGCGCAAGTAATGCCGCAGCTGTGGTTGCGAAAGCCAGAAAAATGCGACGGACCATCGTCTGCGGCGGTTTTAGCTGACGCGTTTGGTGTGTGAACTGAATATTTCCCAGCTGAAGACCTGCCGCAGCATATCGGGCACATCTTCCGGGTAGAGGGGTCGGGCAAAGTAAAAGCCCTGCAGTAAGTCGCACTGTTTTGCCA
This sequence comes from Halioglobus sp., assembly GCA_041307045.1. Lineage (GTDB taxonomy): Bacteria > Pseudomonadota > Gammaproteobacteria > Pseudomonadales > Halieaceae > JARRPM01. Next base: position 3,073 of record JBFZEF010000237.1, on the reverse strand, counting down.
CCAGGTACGACAATTGGTACTCATCTTCCACGCCTTCGGCAATGACCCGAAGGTTGAGGGTTTTTGCCAGTGCAATGATGGCGTCGACAATGGCCGCGCCGTCAGGGCTGTGCAGGTCTGCGACAAAACTTTGGTCAATCTTGAGGGTGTTGATCGGGAACCGCTTGAGGTAGCTCAGTGAAGAATATCCCGTGCCGAAATCATCGACTGCAAGGTGCAGGCCCAGGGCCTTGAGTGAGCCCAATTTCGCGATGTTGGTTTTGGCATCTGTCATGATCGCGCTTTCGGTAAGCTCCAGTTCAAGCCGATCCGGAGCCAGTTTCGCGCGCTTCAGGAAGCCCGCTATCCATTCAGTGAGGTCCGGCCGGTTGAATTGCAGTGGGGAGATATTCACGCATACCCGGAACGGCTTGATTCCCAGCGAGTCCCAGTACAGGCAGTGCCTCGCGACCTCGCCCATCACCCATTCGCCCAGCTCAATAATCTGCCCGGTACGCTCCGCCACCGGAATAAATTCCAGCGGCGACACCATACCGCGCTCGGGGTGCTTCCATCGCACCAGGGCCTCCATGCTGACCACTTCGCCGGTTCGGGCGTTTATCTGCGGCTGGTAGCGCAATTCGAGTTCGTGGTTGCGCATGGCATTGCGCAGCTCCTCTTCCATCTTGAGCTGCTCGATCGCTCGAGAATTCATCTTCTCATCGTAAAACCGGTAGCAGGCGCGGCCGTCGGCTTTGGCGACGTACATGGCCGTATCTGCATTCCGAATCAGGGTCTCAGGATCTCTGCCGTCCTGCGGAAAAATCGCGATGCCGATACTGGGGGTAACGACCGGGTTGTGTGACTGCAGGGCAATGGGTTCGGAAAGCACATTGAGTATGCGCTTTGCAACACGCTCAATGTCAACACTGTCGTTGACATCCGACAACACCACGGTGAATTCGTCGCCACCGAGGCGGGCGATCTCCGTGCTCGCGGTCCCGATTTCTTCCTCCCCTTCGGCGCTTTGGTCCGAGAAGTAGTTGATGGCATCGTCCTCGCGCAGCTCCATGGTCAGCCGCTTGGCAATCTCTACCAGCAACCGGTCGCCACGGCCATGGCCAATCGAGTCGTTGATGCGCTTGAAATTGTCCAGGTCGATGAACAGCAGCGCCGCATTGGAATTGTGGCGCTGGCTGCGCTTGAGGATACGGCTAAGTTGTTCGTTGAAGCTGCGCCGGTTTGGCAGGCTGGTCAGCGGATCGTAGTAGGCCAGGTAGCGCAGGCGGTCCTCCTGCCGCTTCAGGGCGTTGAAAGCATTGCTCGCCCGCAACATGTACTGCACATCGCGCCCCAGCAGCGACCAGTTGACCGGCTTGGTCTTATACTGGGTAGCACCCGCATTGAACCCGGCATCGATGGACTGGCGATCGTCGGAGCCGGTCACGATCATGATGGGAATGGTCTCACCCTGTGGCAGCTGGCGAATTCGCTCGCAAACCTCGAGGCCTGTCATTCCCGGCATCTCCACATCGAGGAAAACCAGGTCCGGCCTTTCGCGCACGAACACATCCAGGGTCTCGATGCCATCGGCGGCCTCAACCACGATCATGCCCTCGGCCTCCAGGCACTGGCGTGTCAACAGGCGCACGTTCTGGTCGTCATCGCTGACCAGGATTTTTGCTCGATGGCGTGGCTGTTCGGTGTTTGACATCTCTCGCCGGGTAATGCTTCTTGTAGTGTTTGTAGGCTATCATCAGTTGAACCTCGCGCCTAGCGCGAAAGGGCATAATGACATATTCGGCGGCACTTCATCTGGCAGGTGAGTGCGCGACAGGACCAGGGGGACGCCAGCGGGCGCCATGCAGATCTATCCGGCGGCAATGATACGGCTGCTGCTGCCAGCGGTGCTTATCGGCCTGGCACTATGGCTACGCGCTTTTATAGACCAGCTGGGTGCGGAGACGCGAGTTCTGCTGGCCTTTATGCCCTACCTGCTGTGTGCCGCAGCCCTTTTTCTCGCCTACCAGTTCAATCGCTGCCGCCTGCTGCTGGCGACGCTGGGCCTCGGTGTTTTCTACTGGCTGGTCCAGAATGCTATGCAGGTCAGCCTGTCCCAGGCTGACGCCGCCCATCTCTACCTGTCGGTCAGCCTGGCCGTGCCTGTGCTCTGTTTCTATCTGTTATTGCTGCCGGAGAAGGGTATCTGGAATCTGCAGGGGCTGGCGGCCTGCCTGTTGTTCCTGTTCCTGGCCCTGGCCTGTGTCCTGCTCGCTGCCTGGCTTCCCGGCAGCAGTGAAGCCGCTGCCGGGTACTACCGTGCGCGCCCGGCAGAAGGCTATGTCCTCTCTTTCGGCGCAACCCTGCTGATGGGACTGGTACTGCTGGTGGGACTCTTGCTGGTGGTACTGCGCAACGAAGAAACTGAGGCGGCCCTGCTTGGAGTCCTGGCGGCGCTCTTTTGCACCCTGGCGCTACTGCAGTTGGAGGACATATCCACTGTCATGTGCGTCGCCGCCGGCCTGTGCCTGGTCTGGGGCCTGTTGCGCAGCACCCATGCCATGGCCTACCGCGATGAACTCACGGGCCTGTTGGGCCGCCGGGCGCTCGGCGAGCACCTCGCCCGCTTGGGCCGCCGCTACTGTATCGCCATGCTCGATGTGGATCACTTCAAGAAATTCAATGATACCCACGGTCACGATGTGGGTGACGAGGTGCTGCGTATGGTTTCGTCCCATATCAGCCGCGTCGGCGGCGGTACCGCCTACCGCTATGGCGGTGAAGAGTTTTGCATCGTATTTCCCCGCAAGTCGGTGGAAGAAGCCGCGGCCGCGCTGGACCTGGTGCGGGAGCGGATTTCCGACTATCGGATGTCAATTCGCGATCGCGACCGACGGCCGCTGCGCTCCAAAGATGGCGCTCGCAGGCGGGGTGCCACCCGGATCGGCAGTTCCGATGTTGCCGTAACGATCAGCGCGGGCGTGGCGCAGCGCAGCGAGGAATACGCGAAACCCGACGCGGTGGTGATGAACGCAGACAAAATGCTCTACCGGGCAAAGCGGGCGGGTCGCAACCGGGTGGTTTACTGAGCCTG
>JBFZEF010000234.1:0-4646 GCA_041307045.1 Halioglobus sp. | reverse complement strand
GGTCCAGCCAGGAGATTTCATAGGCGTGCCACAGATCGCTGCCGGCAAAGGGCTGCACCTGCACGCAGCCGATGTGCTCGCGGCCGGCGGCCCGAGGAATCGGGTACAAAAGCTGGGGGGTATAACTGTCGCTGACTGGTGTCTGCCGACCCAGCAACATGCCCTGCCCGTCCAGCTCGACCATCGTGCCGCTACTCCCGCAGCCGGGTGCCGGTGTTGAGCAGGTGCATGCTGTAGGCGAAGGCCAGCAACGTGAACATCCCGATCATCCCAAAAGCCAGGGGCAGGCTCACATCTGACACACCCAGCACGCCGTAGCGAAAGGCGTTTACCACATAAACCAGGGGGTTCAGCCTGGATACCCCCGCCCAGAAGTCGGACAGCAGATCCATTGAGTAAAACACGCCGCCGAGGTAAATCAGCGGGGTCAACACGAACGTGGGAATGATCGAAATGTCGTCGAAGTTGTTGGCAAAAACCGCATTGATAAAGCCCGCGAGGGCAAACAGTGTCGAGGTCATCAGCACAATGGAAACCACCACGAAATAGCTGTGGATATGCATCCGGGTGAAAAACAGCGAAAGGACTGTCACCACTACAGCCACCAGGATGCCGCGGCTGATGCCACCCACCACATAGCCGAGCAGGATAATGTAATTCGGGGTTGGGGAAACCAGCAACTCCTCTACGCTGTGGTTGAACTTTGAGCCGAAAAAAGACGATACGACATTGGCATAGGAATTGGTCACGATGGCCATCATGATCAAGCCAGGGACAACGAACTGCATATAGGTAAAACCGCCCATGTCGCCGATACGGGAGCCGATCAGCGAACCGAAAATGACGAAATACAGGGACATGGTGATGGCGGAGGGCAGCAGGGTCTGGGTCCAGATTCGCATGTAGCGCTTGACCTCCTTCCTGAAGATCGTCATGAAGGCCACGTATTGTTCCACCAGGTTCATGCCGCGCCCTCCACCAGCTTTACAAACATCTCCTCCAGGCGGTTGGCGCGGTTGCGCATGCTGCTGATGTGAATCCCCTGGCGGTCCAGTTCATCGAATACCTGGTTGATATATTGCCCCTGCTCTACCTGCACCTCGAGAGTGTGCGAGTCGATGCGCCGCACCAGGAAGCCATTGATCTCGACCGATACCGGCGCTTCCTCGACCGTGTCGAGTACGAACACCTCCTGCTTCAGGCGACGCAGCAGGTCCTTGATGGAGCTGTTCTCGACGATCTCACCCCTGTTGATGATCGCGATGCGGCGACACAGGGCCTCGGCCTCCTCCAGGTAGTGGGTGGTGAGTATGATCGTGGTCCCCTCGGCGTTGATCTTCCTGAGGAACTCCCACATGGAGCGGCGCATCTCGATATCCACACCCGCGGTGGGTTCATCGAGGATAAGCAATTTCGGTTCGTGCACCAGGGCGCGGGCGATCATCAGGCGCCGCTTCATGCCGCCCGAGAGCATGCGCGACGGTACATCGCGTTTATCCCAGATACCCAGGGCCTTGAGATACTTTTCTGCGCGTTGCATGGCCAGCTGCCGCGGCATGCCGTAGTAGCCCGCCTGGTTTATAACGATATCCCAGGCCTTTTCGAACACGTTGAAATTGAATTCCTGGGGGACGATACCAATAAATTTCTTGGCGGCGGCGAAATCGCGGTCGATATCCACATCAAAGACCAGAACCTTCCCGGCGCTCTTGGTGACGAGGGAGCAAACAATTCCGATGGTGGTCGACTTGCCCGCCCCGTTGGGACCCAGCAGCGCGAAGAAATCCCCCTGCTGAACCTCCAGGCTGATACCCTTGAGAGCCTCAAAGCCATTGTTGTAGACCTTGCTGAGATTTTCGATCCTGAGTGCTGGAATCATATCCACCTGAAGAGGGCGTGCCAGAATAAAGCGGGCTATTGTACCCGTAATCACTCAGCCAAACGATATCGCCCGTGAAGGGCCGCCAACACCTCAAGCAATACCGCAGCCCGCATGAAAAATGCGCCCAGGCGGAGCCTGAGGAGGCAGCCCTCGAGCGGGTGGCCGACCGCGCTAAGCTACTGAACTTGCAGTAAATTGTGGATCGAATTTGGCGAAAAGGGGGCTTGACGCGGGCCCGGCTCTCTACCTACAATGCGCGCCTCTTGATTGAGACCATTGCGTCCCCTTCGTCTAGTGGCCTAGGACACTGCCCTTTCACGGCGGTAACAGGGGTTCGAACCCCCTAGGGGACGCCACTCATCAAGCGTTTTAAAGGAATACGTAGTTGCGGGAATAGCTCAGTTGGTAGAGCGCAACCTTGCCAAGGTTGAGGTCGCCGGTTCGAACCCGGTTTCCCGCTCCAAACAAAACCCGCGGTTCGAAGTCGATGGCGACCCCGCCGTTTCCCGCGCCAGGCGAGTTCCCGGCTAGCCGGCTTCCTTATCCAGTTTCACCGACAGGCTGTTGATGCAATAGCGCAGCCCGGTGGGTTTCGGCCCGTCCTCGAACACATGCCCCAGGTGGGAGCCACACTTCTTGCACATCACCTCGGTGCGCACCATGCCGTGGCTGATATCGCGGGCCTCGAGAATCACCTGGGCGTCCGCGGGCTGGAAGAAGCTCGGCCAGCCGCAGCCGGAATCAAACTTGGCGTCGGACAGGAACAGGGGCTCGCCACAGCAACGACAGTTGTAGACGCCCTCTTCCTTACAGTCCCAGTACTCCCCGGTAAAAGGCCGTTCGGTGCCCTTCTCCCGGCATACATGGAACTCTTCCGGCGAGAGTTTCGCGCGCCAGTATGCGTCGTCTTTCATCGTCTGCACCTCCAGATCCTTTCGAAAACCCGCAGATTACACCAGCGCGCAGCAACACACTATGGCGAGCGCTACTCGATAGTCGCCACCCGGTAGAGAATCCTGTCATCGTAGCCGGTAATCACGCTGCGCCAGCCGCACAGCTCGCGGTCGAGGGCAGGATCATTGGTGTCGACCAGCAGAGGGCGCCCTTCCAGCGCGGCAATTTTCGATTTGGCCGCCACCAGGATGATGTTATCCAGGCCTACCTGGCGGATGACCCGAGGAGAAAACTGCTGGTTACCCCTGCCGAATACATGGCCCTGGCCGCCGATCACGGTGACCACGATAGCGGCGCCGCCAGGGCTTGCCGCCAGTACTTCCAACAGGCGCGCTTCATCGGCATCGGTGGCCAGCAACTGGCCATCGCGCACCGCATCGACACCCAGCAGGGTATTGGGTAGACCCAGTTTTGCCATGATCGCCGCCGTGGTGGACCCCGGCCCCACCAGGTAAGTCCGCCCCAGCTCCAAGTGTTCAACCAGCCACTCGGCAATCTCGTCGGCCACCAGCTCGGGGCTCTCCCTGCCTCCCACCTTGGTGTGCTGCAGGTAGCGCCCCTCGCCGGGGACCAGCATTTCGCCATAGAAGCGGCTGCGCACCTGGTCGTGGCGAAAGGCCTCCTCGTCGATATCCCGCACTTCCCTGGCCCTGAGCCCCACCAGTCCGCCCCGCACCAGCTGCAACAGCAACTCGCCGGCTGCCTCGGGAGACACGGCGAATACGCCGGAGTGCATTTTCACCCCGGCCGGGATGCCCAGCACCGGCAGGGTACTGCCGATGACATCGCAAATATCCCGCGCCGTCCCATCGCCACCGGCAAACAGGATGAGATCCACACCCTCCGCGCGCAGTGCCCGCACCGCTCGCCTGGTGTCCTCGGCGTCGCTGGCAGCTGTGGCTGCATGACCCAGGACCCGGTGTGGAAGGCCCAGGCTGGACAAGGCCTCCTCCCCCATATCCCCCGACCAGGTACTGAAGCGCACGGTAGTGCCCGCCTGTGCCAGTGGGCGTAGCGCGCGCAGTACCCGGTCGAGGGCCCTGTGGCGTTGCTCCGGGCTGAGGCTGGGGAGGCGGTCGCGCAGGACCTGGCCGTCGCTGCCTTTCAGTCCCAGGCTGCCGCCCAGGCCCGCCAGGGGGTTGACCACAAGCCCCAGATGCAGCAACACCGTCATCTGCTCTCACCCGGGATAACGCAGCCCAGACCTGCGAGCAAGCGCAGGGCATCAGGGCTCGCTGGCCCCGCTGCCACCGCGCTGCCCAGTATTTCCCGCCGCTCCGGGTAGTGCCGACGCAGCCGGTCGAAGGCGAGCGCCGCTGCCTCGGGGTCAGCGCCACTGGTCACGCCCCGCAGGGCGGCATCGTCTGCGCCAATGTCATAGCGCTGGGCGAGAAGATGGCGCAGCGTTCCCGCCGCGCTGCCGTGCGTGCCCGTCTGTAGGGGTGCGGCCGCGCCTGCCGCGCTGCCGGGATTGCGCCAGGGCAATTCCAGTGCGCGCGCCATGGCCTCGACCAGCATCCGGGTCGCCAGTAACTTGCCGTCCAGGCTGTATCCCGCGATGTGCGGCGTCCCCAATTTCACCTGTCCGAGCAGGGTCTGGCTGATCCGGGGTTCGCCCTCCCAGACATCCAGCACCACATCGGGTCCGCCGCCACCCTGCAACAGGTCCGACAGGGCCAGGTTGTCCACCACAGGCCCTCGGCTGGCGTTGATCAGCAGGCTGTCCGCAGGGATCCGGGCCAGTGCCGCGGCGTCAAGCAGGTGGTAACTGGGCCAGGGCTGCCGGCGGGTTAGCTCCGCATGCAGGGTG
>JBFZEF010000230.1:0-29845 GCA_041307045.1 Halioglobus sp. | reverse complement strand
ACAAATTTTATCCACACGCTATGAGTACTTGCCACACAGCGTTATCAACATACACACAAGCAATCTACACCCCGTATACAAGAAGTAAATTGTACGCTTCAACCTGCTGTCCACCGTGATAAGTACCTGCATAAGAGCTGATTCCGGACTGGATTATCCTGTGGAAAAAAATAAGGCCTGATTTCGGTCATAATTCTGTCAACAAGGAAAGCCATTTCATCCAAGTGATCGACACGGCTTTTCAACGTCAGGCTCAGGCTTTTGCCTGGTACTTATCATCGCCGTATGGTTTTGTTTTATATGAAGTAAGTGGGCTTATCCACGGTGAATACCTGCACCATTAGTATCTACAACAATAATTCTATATATACAGGTATACATATATATATTTAACCTAGCAGTGAACAGAATTAACCAGGACGCACCACGATGACACAGCAATCAACTCTGCCACTGCGTATCGACATAGTCTCCGATGTTGTCTGCCCGTGGTGCATCATCGGTTACAAGCAACTGCAGCGGGCGCTGGCGCGAATGGAGGGCCGCTTTACGGTTGATATTCACTGGCAGCCATTTGAGCTCAATCCCCAAATGCCTCCCCAGGGGCAGGACCTGCGCGAGCACATCGCGCTCAAATACGGCACTACACCGGAACAGAGCCGGGGGGCGAGGTCGCGCCTGACTGAACTTGGCGCGTCCCTCGGTTTCAGTTTTGATTATTTTGACGGTATGCGTATTTACAACACCTTCTTCGCCCACCAGTTACTGTACTGGGCCGCGCACACTGGCAAACAAACGGAGCTGAAACTGGCCCTCTTCGAAGCGTTTTTCAGTCGGCGAGAGAATGTCGGGGACCCCAACATGCTGGCCCTGATCGCCGCTCGCGCGGGGCTTGATCAACAGCAGGCACTGGAGGTCCTGGAGTCGGGGCGCTATGCCCAGGAAGTGCGCCGGGAGCAGGCCCATTGGCTGGATCAGGAAGTGCACGCCGTGCCCATGTTCTATTTCAATAACAGCTTTCCCGTGCCCGGCGCCCAGGAGGCCCAGACCTTTGTCAGGGTTCTGGAAAAACTGAGGGAAAGAAAGTCGCTCCCGAACCAGGGCTGATCAATCGCTGCCGGGTACCAGGAAATGGGCGCGCGCTATTGCCACGGGAGTATCCGTATGCTCCTGCCAGGCAGTGATACCAATATTGGCTACCTGCCTTCCCTGCCTGGTCAGGACGCAGCGGGCGAAGGTATCCCGCAGTCGAGCCGGTCGCAGGTAGTCCAGGGAAAAATTGATTAACTTTGGAAGCACCGGGTCTTCCATCTTCGCCAGCAGGTGCAGTGCCCCTGCCTGCTCCATGAAAGCGCCGACCACGCCGCCATGTATGGCAGGCAGGGTTGGGTTGCCGATCAGCTTGCGGTCAGCGGGCAGTATAAAAAGGATATCGCCGTGCTCGACCTGTGCCCGTATACCCAGGTAGGAGGCGTAGGGAATTTTTCCCAACCACAGCGCCAGGGTATTGGCATCAGGTTGCTGCTGCAGGAGCTCGGACAGCGTCATGCTCATTGTTGCTGTGCCGCTTGTTGCTGTGCTTTCGCGCCCGCCGCAGGCATCAACTTTCCCACACTCAACTCCCGCATCAACACCCAGCTCCCCACGGCCCTGGCGACAGGCTCGTCCCTGGATTCGCACCAGGCGAAGCCCTCGACGAAGAGGATACGTCGCGTCACCCTGTATACCCTGGCGGTGGCCATGATATCCCTCCCCGGCGGGGCTGTTCGCAGGTGGTCGATACGCAGGTCAAGGGTGGGGGTCATGGTAGCCTCCACCTTGTCAGAGCAGATTCCGGCTATCCCGAGCGTGTGATCCAGCAGGACCGTCAGCGCCCCGGTGTGTATCGCGCCGGTTTCAATGTTCCCCACCAGTTCACTGCGGTAGGGCAACCGCATCGTGACTTCTTCTCCATCGATAGCTTCCAGGCGGATACCCAGCTCGTTGCCATGGGGAATGAAGCGCGTCATCTGGTCGATGATGCGGTATTTTTCGTCCTGGGTCAGCGGCGGCAAGGTAATCCCCAATCATGTTAATCGAAAGGGGAATGCTAATGAGTTGGGCGGGGAGAAGCCAGCCCGCGATCTGCGCAGGCCGGCCTCGGGGTGTTACAGCAGCGGAGCGATAACCAGGCTGACGATTGCCATTACGTTGATCAGGATGTTCATTGATGGGCCGGAAGTGTCTTTGAAGGGGTCACCGACGGTGTCACCGACGACCACGGCAGAGTGCGTGGGGGAACCCTTGCCGCCCAGGTTGCCCTTTTCGACGTATTTCTTGGCGTTGTCCCAGGCGCCGCCGGCGTTCGCCATCATCAGTGCCAGCAGTACGCAACCCAACAGGCCGCCACCGAGCATGCCACCCAGCGAGGCTGGACCGAGACCAAAGCCTACCAGTACCGGCGCGGTAACCGCGATGGCTCCCGGCAGGATCATCCTGCGCAGGGCGGCGGTGGTGGCGATATCCACACAGGTGGCGGTATCCGGCTCGGCCGTACCTTCCAGCAAACCAGGAATTTCGCGAAATTGACGACGAATCTCGTTGATCATATCGAAGGCGGCCTCACCCACCGCTGTCATGGTGATGGAGGCGATGAGGAAGGGAATGGTGCCGCCAATGAACATGCCTACCAGGACCACCGGGTTGGAAAGCTCCAGGCTGAAGCCCGGATGGAGCACCTGCACGGTTTGCACATATGCGGCAATGATGGCCAGTGCCGCCAGTGCGGCGGCGCCGATCGCAAAGCCCTTGCCAATGGCGGCGGTGGTATTTCCCACCGCGTCCAGCCCGTCGGTGATCTCGCGGGTTGCCTTGCCCATACCGGCCATTTCAGCGATACCTCCGGCGTTATCCGCGACCGGGCCGTAGGCATCGATGGCCATGGTAATACCCACCGTGGCCAACATGCCCACCGCCGCGATACCTACACCGTACAGTCCCGACAGTTCTGTCGATACATAAATGATCCCCGACAGGAACAGGACGGGTAACACTACCGACTCCATACCCACCGCCAGGCCGGTGATCATTACCGTGGCCGCCCCGGTCTCGCCAGACCTGGCAATTTTGCGGATCGGGTTGCCGCCGGTGTAGTACTCTGTGATGAGCCCGATGGCGACGCCGCCAACCGCTCCGCTGATGACCGACCACCAGATATTGGAGTCCAGGCCCATGGCTTGAATCAGGAACCAGGCCATGGCGGCGAAGATCACCGGTGCCAGCAGGGTCCCGGTGCGCAGCGCGGCTACTGGCGCCGCATTGGCGCGCAGGCGCACGAGCACAATTCCGCAAATGGATGCCAGCAGGCCGATACTGGCCAGCGCCAGCGGCAGGAACATCATGGCGGAGCGGATTTCCATCGCCAGGGTGGAGGCAATGGCGATGCACGCGATCATCGCGCCGCAGTAGGATTCAAAAATATCCGATCCCATGCCGGCGATGTCGCCCACGTTGTCGCCCACGTTGTCGGCGATAACGCCGGGGTTGCGCGGATCATCCTCGGGAATACCCGCTTCGATCTTGCCCACCAGGTCGGCGCCCACGTCGGCGCTCTTGGTGAAAATGCCACCGCCTACCCTGGAGAACAGGGCCACCGTGGAAGCGCCCATACCAAAACCATGGATCGCATGCGCGGTATGGGGATCGCCTCCGAAAAACCAGTACACGGTGCCGAGTCCGACCAATCCCAGGGAGGCGACACACAGTCCCATCACTGAACCGCCGTAGAAGGCGATCGACAGGGCCAGGCCCTGGCCGTGGTGGTGGGCGGCGACGGCCGTGCGGACATTCGCCTTGGTGGCGGCGTACATGCCCAGGTAGCCGGCCAGGGCTGAGGACACGGCCCCGGAGACAAATGCAATTGCGGTATTCACACCCAATGGGGACACGAAAATCGCGACCAGCAGCACAAGGGCAAAAAGGCCCAGCATTTTGTATTCCCGAGCCATGAAGACCATGGCGCCCAGGTGAATCTGGTCACCGATTTTTTTCACCTTGCCGTCACCGTGATTATGCCGGCTCATGATGTGGTAGATGATGAACGCGACTGCGAGGCCAGCAAGGCCGAGCACAGGGGGCACTAGAAAGTACGTCATCATATCCATAGCGAGTTTTCCTCTATTGTTATTTCATTTATCCGTCCATGCTAACTAAATGAGCTTGCACCTGACAAGCGATAACGACGGCCGCAGCTGCCACGATCGGGGGTATACTGCGGCGCCCGGTTCGCGATCTGCTCGAGTCGGGGTAGGAGGTAATTGTGGTGTGGGTACTCTCAATCCTGGTGGCGTTTGCCGCTATCACAGTCTTTCACCTGCGCGGCCCTGACCTGCGCCGCTTCGATGCGCCGCTGGGGGAGCGTTTCCCCGGCAGCGCCGAACCCAGCCAGGAACACGATGCCGTGGTGGCCTCGCTGGCGGTCAGCACCGGCCCGATCCAGCGGGCGACCCGCCGGGAGCGCCTGCGGCTCATCCGTGAATACATGGATAGTATGGCCAATGGGCTCAGCCTGGCCGCGACCATCACCCCGGCAGATGCCGGCGGCGTGCCGGCTGAATGGGTGGTCGCACCGGGAGCGGATCCCGCACGCCGTGTGCTGTACATCCACGGGGGTGCATTCATGATGGGCAGCCCCCGCAGCCACCGCAACATCACCAATCGATTCTCCGAGGTCAGTGGCGCGGCGGTGCTGGCGATCGATTACCGGTTGATGCCCGAGCACCGGCGCATCGCCGGTATCGAGGACTGTCGCACCGCGTATTCATGGATCCTCGCGAACGGCCCTGAGGGGCCGGGGCAGGCCAGCCGGGTTTATGTCGCGGGAGATTCCGCCGGTGGCAACCTGACCCTGTCATTGATCGCCTGGGTGCGGGACCAGGGTATGCGCCAGCCCGATGCAGTGGTGGCGTTTTCCCCCGCCACTGACGGTACGTTTGTCTCGCCCACCGTAAGAAGCAACATGGATACCGATGCCATGCTCGGCCCCATGTTTCGCGGTTTGGCTAAAGTACCCGTGCAGTTGCTGTGGTGGTTCGCCTGGTTCCAGGCGCGCATCAGTCCCAGCAATCCAGTGATTTCCCCCGTGTTCGGCGACCTCTCCGGGCTGCCACCGACGCTGCTCCAGGCCAGCGAGGCAGAGATGCTCTATGGTGATGCCGTACGTTACGTCAACCGGGCGCGTGCGGCAGGGTCTCCGGCGCGCCTGCAGAGCTGGCCGCACATGGTGCACGTTTGGCAGTTCTTTTATCCGCGGCTTACCGAGGCCCGGGAGGCCTGGGATGAGGTCGGGAAGTTTATCGCCGAGGTGAGCCGATGATCGGGTGGAGAACATTCAGGTGAGGCATGCCGATGGCAGGTTTGGCGGCGCCGGGGGCTTGTCGATCTACTACCAGTACTGGATCCCGGAGACGCCGCCAAAGGCGTTGCTGTTGATAGCGCACGGCGCCGGCGAGCACAGCGCTCGCTACCGGCGGCTGGCGGGATATTGCAACAAGAGCGGCTACGCGGTCGCAGCCCTCGATCATCCCGGGCACGGCAAATCCCAGGGCCGCTATGGCCACGTCGATCGTTTCGAGGATTTTGTTGCAACCCTGCAGATATTCCAGGGCAGGGTGGCGGCGGACTTCCCCGGCCTGCGGCAGATACTGCTGGGGCACAGTATGGGCGGGCTGATCAGCTGCCTCTACCTGCTGGCACACCAGCAGGATTTTGCCGGCTGCGTGTTATCCGGCCCGGCTATCAAGACGGACATCGAGCCCCCCTACCTGCAACTGTTGTTGATCCGATGGCTGTCTCTGCTTGCGCCCCGGGCGGGTGTGCTGCAACTGGATGCCGCCGGCGTCAGTCGCGACCCGGCGGTGGTGGCGGATTATGTCAGCGATCCACTGGTCAATCACGGCAAGATGACAGCGCGTATGGTGGCGGAGCTGTTCCAGGGCATGCGCCGGATACAGGCCGAGGCGGGGATCATAACCCTGCCCCTCCTGCTGTTGCACGGTGGGGCCGATGCCATGACCGCGCCGGAGGGCTCACGGTTCCTGTACGAACATGTCGGCTCGGTCGACAAAACCCTGAAGATATACCCCGGCCTTTACCATGAGATATTCAATGAGCCGGAGCACCCGGCGGTAGTTGCGGACCTGCTCGCCTGGTGCGACCGATTAGCCGGCGGTCCCGCCATCGCCTGAGCCGGCACTGCCCGCCCGCACCCATTCCAGAAACCGGTGGACCCCATCGATGGTGTGCTCCGTGCGCAGTGAGTGCACGATCTCCCAGGCGTGCTCTGCGCCCGGCATCTCCACGTAAACCACCGGCTGGCGCGATACCCCCCGCAGCTTCGCACTGAATACTCGCCCCTCCGCGACAGCCGCAAGGCTGTCGTGTGTGCCGTGAATCACCATGAAGGGCGGCGCGTCTGCATGAATCTGGGCCACGGGTGAGGCCAGGTCCCACAGCGCGGGGTTGTCATGCACAGATTCGTGCAACACCCGGCCGGTCAGGAAACGCTCGTAAGTCTGGCGGTTCGGGTGCTGGTCGTAACGCACCAGGAAATCATAGATACCGTAGAAGGGTATGCAGGCCTGGACCGAGGTATCGATCCCGGGGTTATCGGGCTGCAGCTCGGGCCGGTTGGCGGTGAGGCCCATCAGCGCCGACAGGTGACCCCCGGCGGAGCCACCGGTGACGGCGACGAAATCCGTGTCCATCCCGTATTCCCGGCCGTGCTGGCGAATCCAGCACAGGGCCCGCTTGCAATCCTCGAGGTGGGTGGGAAATCCCACACTGGGGCTGAGCCGGTAGTTGGCCGCCACGCAGATCCAGCCCCTGCTCGCGAGGTGATACATCAGGGGCAGTGCCTGGGAACCCTTGTCGCCCAGCATCCAGGCGCCGCCGTGAATCTGCAGCAGCACCGGGCAGCCCTGGGGCGGAATGTGCGCGGGGCGGTAAATGTCCAGTTGCTGGCGCACCCCTGCGGGGCCGTAGGGAATGTGGCGAATAAGCTCGACCCCGGGTCGCGCCATCGCCAGCGGGCGGCGCCAGTCGGCAAAGCTGACCTGGCTGCGCAGCTGCTGGCTGGCAGCCGGCGGAATCCGGCTGCGATAGTTTTGCCCCAGCCCTGCGCGCAGGGCTCGCTCCACCGTGGACTCGGCCTGCATACTCATCCGGATGCTCCAGACCAGGCCCGGCCAGGTGCCGAGCAATACCAGCAGGGCCACGACGCCGAGGCCGCTGTCCAGGGCGCCGGCGCTGATCAGCATCCAGGCCAGGCCGATCTGCAGCGGCAGCCAGATCCAGGCCAGCTCGGTGGCGAGCAGGGCGGTGCCGAAGAGTGCCCAGGGCGCGGCCTTGCGGGGCACGGCGCGCGGCGAAAACACCGTTACCATAGAAGCCAGGTTGAAGACCGCCAGCGCGGCCAGTAGCCAGTCCATCGCAAAACCCCCTGATTAGAATAGGCCTGAAGCAGTCAGCCCCCGCGCCAGCTGCCGCCGACCGTGGGCGGCGGTACTGTACACAAGCACTGCGGCGCTGTCCAAAAGGCATGCGGTGGGTGACCTGGCCGCCGGGCGGATGCGCGAGCGAACAAATTTTGAACAAGCGGCCCGCTCCACGTATAATCGCGCCCCCTTGTGATGACGCCCTGATTGCGGGCGAGGCCAGCGCCGTGGAGTACCAGCAGCAGTTCGACGTGATAGTGATCGGCGGTGGCCACGCCGGCACCGAAGCCTGCCTGGCCGCCGCCCGGATGGGCTGTCGCACCCTGTTGCTTACGCACAGTGTCGACACCCTCGGCCAGATGTCCTGTAACCCGGCTATCGGCGGCATCGGCAAAAGCCACCTGGTGAAGGAAGTCGACGCGCTGGGGGGCGCCATGGCGCGCGCTACCGATCGCGCCGGTATCCAGTTCCGGGTGTTGAATTCCCGCAAGGGCCCGGCGGTGCGCGCCACCCGTGCCCAGGCCGACCGGGTACTTTACAAGAATGCCATCCGGCAGCTGCTTGAGTCCCAGCCCAACCTGTCCATCTTCCAGCAGCCGGTGGATGACCTGCTGCTTGAGCATGGCCGGGTGGCGGGCGCTATCACCCAGATGGGCGTCACCTTCCGGGCGCCCCGGGTGGTGCTGACTACCGGGACCTTCCTCGGCGGCAAAATCCATATCGGCCTGGAAACCAGCGCTGGCGGGCGCGCCGGTGATCCGCCCTCCATCGCCCTTGCGCGGCGGCTGCGGGAGCTTCCCTTCCGGGTCGAGCGCCTCAAAACCGGTACGCCGCCGCGCATCGATGCCCGCAGTGTGGATTTCAGCACGTTGGAACAACAGTGGGGCGATACCCCGGAGCCGGTAATGTCGTTCCTGGGTAGCGCTGGCGAACATCCCGAGCAACGCTGCTGTTGGGTAACCTATACCAATGAAGCCACCCACGAGCTCATCCGCGGAAGCCTTGATCGCTCGCCCCTCTACAGCGGCGTGATCGAAGGTGTGGGACCGCGCTATTGCCCCAGTATCGAGGACAAGATCCATCGCTTCGCCGACAAAAGCGCCCACCAGGTATTTATCGAGCCCGAGGGCCTGACCACCAGCGAGCTGTATCCCAACGGGATTTCCACCAGCCTGCCTTTCGACGTGCAGATCGCGCTGGTGCGCACGATCAGGGGATTTGAAAACGCCCATATCACCCGTCCCGGCTATGCCATCGAATACGATTTCTTTGATCCGCGCGACCTCAACAGTTCCCTGGAAACCCGGGCGGTGCCGGGGCTGTATTTCGCCGGCCAGATCAACGGTACTACCGGTTACGAGGAGGCCGCGGCCCAGGGCCTGTTGGCGGGCCTCAATGCCGCGCTTGCGGTGCACGGCCGGGAGCCCTGGTGCCCGCGCCGGGACGAGGCCTACATCGGGGTGCTGGTGGATGACCTGATTACTATGGGGACCATCGAACCCTACCGCATGTTTACCTCCCGCGCGGAGTACCGCCTGCTGCTGCGGGAAGACAACGCCGACCTGCGCCTGACTGAACGTGGGCGCGAGCTGGGGCTGGTGGATGATGTGCGCTGGGCCCGCTTTGCCACCAAGCGCGAGGCGATCGAGCGGGAAACGGCGCGCATGGCCAGCACCTGGATTCACCCGGCTACACCCCAGGCGGAAGCACTGGCGGGCAAGCTGAGGAAACCCCTCACCCGCGAATACTCACTGGCGGACCTGCTCAAGCGTCCGGAACTGGGTTACGCCGACCTCGCCGGCCTCAAGGGCGAGGCGGTCGTGGATCCGCAGGTGGCGGAGCAGGTGGAGATACAGGCCAAGTATGCCGGCTATATCGACCGGCAACAGGACGACATCAACCGCCTGCGCCGCTATGAAAACACCACCCTGCCCCCCGACCTGGACTTCGCTGCGGTGGATGGCCTGTCCAATGAGGTGAAACAGAAACTCTCCGCCGCCCGCCCGGATACCCTGGCCAGGGCAGGTCGGATTCCCGGGGTGACTCCCGCCGCCATCGCCCTGCTGCTGATGTATCTCAAGCGCCGCGGCGCTCTTGCGCACGGCGGCCCAGGGCCCTTCCCGGAGGCGCTGTCCGGGCCTGGCGGCCAGCGCAGCCTGGGCTGATCCGGGTCTCGCCTTGCCTGATCCCGCTTTGCTCACCCGGCTGCAGCGCGGTTGCGATGCGCTTGGCCTTGCCCTCGATCCGGGCCAGGCCGTGCAGTTGATCGCCTATCTGGAGCTGTTGCTCAAGTGGAATAGCGCCTATAACCTGACCGCGGTGCGCGACCCGGCGCAGATGGTGACCCGGCACCTGCTGGACAGTCTGGCCGTCGCACCGTACCTGCGCGGCCAGAACCTCCTGGATGTGGGTACCGGCGCGGGTTTGCCGGGCATTCCCCTGGCAATCCTGTGCCCGCAGCGCCAGGTGTCCCTGCTGGACAGCAACGGCAAGAAGACCCGCTTCCTTTTTCAGGTGAAAACTGCCCTGTGCTTGGATAATATGCAGGTGTACCACGCCCGCGTGGAATCCTTCCGGCCGCCCGCACCCTATGATGCAGTTTTATCCCGGGCTTTTGCCTCCCTGGCGGACATGGTGGCAGCCTGCAGGCACCTGCTGACCCCGCAGGGGTGCTTCCTGGCCATGAAGGGCGCCTATCCGGCGCAGGAGATAGCGCAGCTGGCCCCGGTGTACACCGTGACAGCGGTTCATGAATTGTCGATTCCGGGCCTTGATGAACAGCGGCACCTGGTGGAACTGGTCATACGAAACAGCGGAGAGGCTCCTTGAAACCGACCGGAAACAAATTCAGTGGCTAGGATCGTCGCGATCGCAAACCAGAAAGGCGGGGTGGGTAAAACCACGACCTGCATCAACCTGGCCGCCTCCCTGGCGGCGATGCGGCAGCGGGTGCTGCTGGTGGACCTCGATCCCCAGGGCAACGCGACCATGGGCAGCGGCATCGACAAGCACAACCTCGAGTACAGCATATATGACGTGCTGGTGCATCGGCGGCCCGCGCAGCAGGTCATCCAGCACGCCGGGGAAGCCCGCTATGATGTTCTGCCTGCCAACGGCGACCTTACGGCGGCTGAAGTCGAACTGCTGCAGGTCCAGAACATGGAGCAGCGCCTGCGAGAGAGCCTCGCCGAAGTGGCCGGTAACTACGATTATGTGCTGATCGACTGCCCGCCCTCTCTCAACATGCTGACGCTCAATGCCATGGTGGCGGCGCACGGCGTCATCATCGCCATGCAGTGCGAGTATTTCGCCCTGGAGGGCCTCTCGGCGCTGGTTGAAACCATCCAGCGGGTGGCCGAATCGGTGAACCCGAGGCTGCAGATCGAGGGCATACTGCGAACCATGTACGACCCGCGCAACAGCCTGACCAATGATGTATCGGCGCAGTTGCACACGCATTTCGGTGACCGGGTTTACCGCACGGTGGTGCCGCGCAATATCCGGCTCGCCGAGGCGCCAAGCCACGGCGTACCGGCCATGTACTATGACAAATACTCGCGCGGGTCCAAGGCCTATATGGCACTGGCGGGCGAAATCATCCGCCGCGAGGAGAAACTGGCGCAGCAGGCGCAGGCCGGCGCGGCGGCCACCGAATGAACGGAGAGCGGGCATGTCTGTAAAGAAACGCGGTTTGGGGCGAGGGCTGGACGCGTTGCTGGGCGCGGCCGCCTCCAGGCCGGCCACGCCGGCCAGCCCCGGGGCGACCGACGCGATGCCTGCGGTGGAGGACCGGATTCTGCGGCAACTGCCGGTGGACCTGATTCAGCGCGGCAAGTACCAGCCGCGCAAGGATATCGACCCGGAGTCCCTGCAGGAGTTGGCAGACAGCATTAAAGCGCAGGGCGTGATGCAGCCCATCGTGGTGCGCCCCATTTCTGATCACAGATACGAGATCATCGCGGGAGAACGCCGCTGGCGCGCAGCCCAGCTGGCGGGGCTGGATGAGATTCCCGTCCTGGTGAGAGATGTGGCGGACAAGGCTGCCATTGCCATGTCCCTGATAGAGAACATCCAGCGTGAGGACCTCAACCCGATCGAGGAAGCGGCGGCCCTGCTGCGACTACAGCAGGAATTCGAGCTTACCCAGCAGGAAGTAGCCGACGCCGTCGGCAAGTCGCGCTCCACGGTGGCGAACCTGTTGCGACTGATGAGCCTGCAAGCGGACGTGCGCCGGCTGGTGGAACACGGCGACCTGGAGATGGGCCACGCCCGCGCCCTGCTGGGGCTCGATGCGACCCGGCAGTCCCAGGCGGCGCGCTCCGTGGTGGCCAGGGGTCTGTCGGTGCGGCAGACGGAGGCCCTGGTGCGGCACCTGCTCGAGCGCAAGGATGCACCCGCGACTCCGCTGAGCATCGACCCCAATATCCGCCACCTGCAGGACGACCTCTCCCGGCGGCTCGGGGCGCGGGTGGAGATCAGGCACGGGGCCGGCGGCAAGGGCAAGCTGGTGCTGGCCTATAACAGCCTGGATGAACTCGACGGAATATTGAGCCATATCAAGTAGGGCCCGGGCACAGGATATAGTGGTCAAGGTTTGGCGTGGCACAACATCATGTGGGGATCGGTGATGATACCTGCCCTCCGCATAAAACTGTCGCGATGCTGTCCGCACAGGGCTTTTTTTAATCCCCATCCCCGGCCCCATGCGGGTTGAACCCACCCGTCAATCCCCCTATAATGCGCGCGCTCGAAACGAACCCACAGGTTTTCAGGGTCGCGGCAGTCGATACGGGGCGAGGTGGCAATGGCCGGTGCTGAAATTCTACGCCCCCCGGTCCATCGCATAAGCCTGGCGCAGCTTGCGATCCTGGTGTCGTTATGTCTCATCCTGCTGCCATCGGACGAGGTGCGCGCCTGGTCGGTGGCGAGCGGTGGTTTGATTGCGATTTTGCCCCAGGCCTATTTTGCCGCCCTGGCCTTCAGGTGGCGCGGCGCGAAATCGGCGAGGGCCATAGCTCGCTCCAGCTACCTTGGACAAGTGGGCAAGTTTTTACTCAGTTTCGCAGGGTTTGCCGCGGTGTTCGTTGCACTGCGACCGATAGATGCCCCGGCCGTCTTCGCAGGGTACCTGCTGATGCTGGCGATACAAATTACGGGGAGCTGGTTGTTGCTGCGGCGATGACTGCTCCGGACTGACTGACCCAAGAGTTGAGATAGATGGCAGGCGCAACCCAGACGATCTCTGAATACATTATTCATCACCTGACGAACCTGACCTATGGCAAATTGCCGGCGGGTTTTGAGCGGGAGGACGGAACTGTTGTCGGTGAAGCCGGGCAGTGGGTCATGGCACACGGCGGTACCGAGGCTGCCGCCATGGGATTCAATGCTATCCATATCGACTCGATGTTCTGGTCCATTACCCTCGGTATAGTGTTCTGCTGGTTGTTTCGCAAAGTTGCCAAAAAGGCTGAGGCGGGCGTGCCCAGCAAAGCGGTGAACGCCGCGGAAATGGTGGTCGAGTTTGTCGATAACACCGTGCGCGATACGTTCCACGGCCACAACAAGATGGTCGCACCCCTGGCCCTGACCATATTTGTCTGGGTATTCCTGATGAACCTCATGGACCTGCTGCCGGTGGACCTGGTGCCCCACCTGCTCAGCCTGGCGGGAGTGGGTTACCAGAAGGTCGTTCCTACCACCGACCCCAATATCACCATGGGCATGGCGCTGGGCATTTTTATCCTGATGCTGTACTACTCGATCAAGGTCAAGGGTTTCGGCTTCGTCAAGGAGCTGACCCTGAACCCCTTCAATCACTGGGCCTTTATCCCGATCAACCTCTTTATGGAAGTGGTGGGCCTGCTGGCCAAACCCTTCTCCCTGGGCTTGCGACTCTTCGGCAATATGTACGCCGGTGAAATGATCTTCATCCTTATTGCCGCCCTGTTCAGTGCGGGAGTCATCTGGATGGTGCCGGCGGGATTGTTGCAAGTTGGCTGGGCGATATTCCATATCCTGGTTATCACCCTGCAGGCCTTTATTTTCATGGTGCTGACGATCGTGTATCTCAGCATGGCACATGAAGATCACTGATTTACTTTAACTTTGGTTCTTAACGCTAGGAGAAAATCATGGAATTAATCTACGTAGCTGCCGCCATCATGATGGGCTTGGGTGGTCTGGGTGCCGCTATCGGTGTAGGCCTGCTGGGCGGCAAGTTGATTGAAGGCTCCGCGCGCCAGCCGGAACTGGCTCCCAAGCTGCAGGTGACCTTCTTCCTGGGCGCCGGCCTGGTGGACGCGATCCCCATCATCGGTGTTGGTATCGCGATGTACCTGATCTTCGTTGTCGCAGGCTAAGCCGGCGTCGGAAAACTGGGCCGCAGCCAACGCGGTCCACCACAATCTGTGAGGAGCAAGGCGTGAATATTAACCTTACGCTTATCGGACAGATGGTCGCGTTTGTCGGTTTTGTCATGTTCTGCATGAAGTATGTGTGGCCGCCGATCATCGCGGCCATGCAAGAGCGGGCCGACAAAATAGCCGATGGCCTGGCAGCGGCGGATCGCGCCAGCCATGATCTGGCATTGGCTCAGGAGAAGGCGGTAGAGCGCCTCAAGGAAGCCAAGGTCGAGGCCGCAGGTATCGTTGACTCGGCCAACAAGCGCGGCATCCAGCTGATAGAAGAGGCGAAACAGGCCGCACTGGTTGAAGCCCAGCGGGTAAAGACCGCAGCCCAGGCGGAGATAGCGCTGGAGGCCAACCGCGCGCGGGAACAATTGCGCAGCCAGGTGGCGGTTCTGTCACTGGCGGGCGCGGAAAAAATTCTCGGCGCCACTATCGACCCCAAGGCACACGCCGACATGGTCGAGAAGCTGGCAGCTGAGCTGTAACGCGAGGAAGTTATGGCTGAACTGAGCACACTGGCGCGACCCTATGCAAAAGCCGCGTTTGAGTATGCGCTGGACCACAACCAACTGACCCAGTGGCACCAGCAGCTGGCAACGGCGGCAGCGGTGGTGGCGGACGAGCGTGTGGGCGCAGTACTCACCAGCCCCGCGCTGACTTCAGTGCAGCAGGCGCAGAAGCTGGGCGATGTGTGCGGTGAAGCCCTGTCGGCCCAGGTGAAAAACTTTGTCGGCATTCTCGCCGCCAACAAGCGGCTTGCCCTGCTGCCCCAAATCCACGAGCTGTTTGCGCTGTACAAGGCAAACCGGGAGCGGACTGTCGACGTCGAGGTGGTATCGGCCTTCGACCTGGCAGATGGTATTCGCGACAGGCTTGCCGCTGCATTGGGCAGGAAACTGGAGCGCCAGGTAAACGTTCAGACATCCACCGACAGCAATTTGCTGGGCGGTGTAGTAATCAAGGCCGGTGATCTGGTGATCGATGGCTCCGTGCGTGGCAAGCTGGACAAGCTGGCCGAAGCAATGAATTCGTAGGGTTGAGGAACAGAGCATGCAGCAACTGAATCCATCTGAGATAAGCGAGATCATCAAGCAGCGTATCGACCAGCTTGATGTCAGCAGTCAGGCTCGCAACGTCGGTACCGTGGTATCGGTGACCGACGGCATTATTCGCATCCATGGTCTCGCGGATGTCATGTACGGCGAGATGATTGAATTTGACGGCGGCATCTACGGCATGGCGCTGAACCTGGAGCGCGACTCCGTAGGTGCCATCGTATTGGGCGACTACAAGGGCCTGGCCGAGGGCCAGTCCTGCACCTGCACCGGCCGCATCCTGGAAGTGCCGGTGGGTCCGGAACTGCAGGGCCGTGTGGTCGACGCCCTGGGTAACCCGATCGACGGCAAGGGCCCGATCAAAGCGGCGATGACCGATGCCCTGGAAAAGGTGGCGCCCGGTGTTATTGCCCGCCAGTCGGTGGACCAGCCGGTACAGATCGGCCTCAAGGCCATCGACGCGATGGTGCCGATCGGCCGCGGACAGCGTGAGTTGATCATCGGCGACCGCCAGATTGGTAAAACCGCCATCGC
The DNA here is from genome assembly GCA_041307045.1 of Halioglobus sp. GTDB lineage: Bacteria > Pseudomonadota > Gammaproteobacteria > Pseudomonadales > Halieaceae > JARRPM01. Next base: position 14,374 of record JBFZEF010000230.1, on the reverse strand, counting down.
CGTTGACGCCATCATCAACCAGAAAGGCTCCGGCATTAAGTGTATCTACGTCGCCATCGGCCAGAAAGCATCTTCTGTGGCTGCCGTGGTGCGCAAGCTGGAAGAACACGGCGCCATGGCGCATACCATCGTGGTCGCGGCCACCGCGTCCGACCCCGCGGCCATGCAGTACCTCGCGCCGTTCGCGGGTTGCACCATGGGCGAGTACTATCGCGATCGCGGCGAAGACGCCCTGATCATCTACGATGACCTCACCAAGCAGGCCTGGGCATATCGCCAGATCTCCCTGTTGCTGCGTCGCCCGCCCGGTCGTGAAGCCTATCCCGGCGACGTTTTCTACCTGCACTCACGCTTGCTGGAGCGTGCGGCACGAGTCAATGCCGACTACGTCGAGCAGTTCACCAAGGGTGAAGTCAAGGGTAAGACCGGTTCGCTTACCGCGCTGCCGGTGATCGAGACGCAGGCCGGCGACGTATCCGCGTTCGTTCCCACCAACGTGATCTCGATCACCGACGGCCAGATCTTCCTGGAAGCCAGTATGTTCAACGCGGGTGTCCGCCCGGCGATGAACGCGGGTATTTCCGTATCCCGGGTGGGCGGCGCCGCCCAGACCAAGATCATGAAGAAGCTGTCCGGCGGTATTCGTACGGCCCTCGCGCAGTACCGCGAACTGGCGGCGTTCTCCCAGTTTGCCTCTGACCTGGATGACGCCACCAAGTCGCAGCTGGATCACGGCGAGCGGGTAACCGAGCTGATGAAGCAGAAGCAGTACTCGCCCCAGAGCATCGCCGAAATGGGCCTGATGCTCTACGCCGCCAACGAAGGCCACCTCAAGGAAATTCCGGTCAACAAGATCGGAGCGTTCGAACAGGCGCTATTGTCCTATATGCACGCAGAGCACGGCGAGCTCATGAACCGTATCGTGGCGACCGGGGACTATAGCGAGGAGATCGAAACCTCCTTCAGGTCGGCGCTCGAGACCTTCAAGAAAACCCAGACCTGGTAAGGCCGAGGACCAGTAGATGGCAGCCGGAAAGGAAATTCGCACCAAGATCTCCAGCATCCGCAGCACGCAGAAGATCACCAGCGCGATGCAGATGGTCGCGGCCAGTAAAATGCGCAGGGCCCAGGAGCGCATGGCGCGCGGTAAGCCTTACGCCAGGCGGATTCGGGCGGTAGTGGGCCATATCGCCAATGCCGCTCCCGAATACAAGCACATGTATATGCAGGAGCGAGAGGTCAGGAAAGTTGGCTATATCGTCGTCTCCACTGACCGGGGCCTGTGCGGCGGCCTGAACATAAACCTGCTCAAGCATACCGTGCGCTCGATGAGACAGTGGGCAGACCAGGGCATCCCCATCGAATTGTCCCTGATCGGGAGCAAGGCGGCGGCGTTCTTCAAGGCCTATGGCGGCAATGTCACCGCGGCGGTACGCGATATCGGCGAGGAACCAGCGGTAGCCGACCTCATCGGCGGCGTGAAAGCGATGCTGGACGCGTATGCCCAGGGCCGCATCGACCGCCTGTTCCTGGTCAGCAACGAGTTCGTCAACACCATGACGCAGAACCCGACGCTGCAGCAGTTGTTGCCTTTGCCGGCCCATGACAGCGCCGAGATGAAGCATCACTGGGATTACATTTACGAACCCGATGCCAAAGACCTGCTGGAAAAACTGCTGACCCGCTACATCGAGTCCCAGGTTTACCAGGCTGTGGTCGAAAACGGCGCCTGCGAACAGGCGGCGCGGATGCTGGCGATGAAGAATGCATCGGAGAACGCCGGGGAGATCATCAGCGACCTGCAGTTGATTTACAACAAGGCCCGCCAGGCAGCGATTACCCAGGAGCTGTCAGAAATTGTCGGCGGCGCCGCGGCCATAGGCTGAGCCTGTCGCCACCCCGTCGCGGGGAAGAAAGCATGCCCCGGCAAGCAGCGCAGCAGCGTTGTGGCCGGGCCGAACAGAACTGAACTTTGATCTAGAGGATCCGAACATGAGCAGCGGGCGAATCGTACAAATTATCGGCGCCGTTATCGACGTGGAGTTTCCACGCGATGTGGTGCCGAAGGTATACGATGCACTGATAGTCCCCAAGAAAGGCCTTACCCTGGAAGTGCAGCAGCAGCTGGGTGACGGCGTGGTGCGGACAATTGCTATGGGTTCGTCCGAAGGCGTCAGCCGCGGCCTGGCCGTGGAAAACACCGGCGATCCGATCTCGGTGCCCGTCGGTGCCGAAACCCTGGGTCGCATCATGGATGTGCTGGGCAATCCCATCGATGAGCTGGGCCCCATCGGTGAAAAGGAGCGGGCCTCCATTCATCGCAAGGCACCGACCTACGAGGAGCTGGCTGCCTCCGAGGAGCTGTTGGAAACGGGTATCAAGGTAATTGACCTGGTTTGCCCCTTTGCCAAGGGTGGCAAGGTCGGCCTGTTCGGTGGCGCCGGCGTCGGCAAGACCGTGAACATGATGGAGTTGATCAACAACATCGCAACCGCGCACTCGGGCCTGTCGGTATTCGCCGGGGTAGGCGAGCGTACTCGTGAGGGTAACGACTTCTACTTCGAGATGCAGGAGTCCAAGGTTGTCGACATCAAGAACCTGAGCAACTCCAAGGTGGCGATGGTGTACGGCCAGATGAACGAACCCCCGGGCAACCGCCTGCGGGTGGCGCTCACCGGCCTGACCATGGCGGAAAAATTCCGCGACGAGGGCCGCGACGTACTCCTGTTCATCGACAACATCTATCGCTACACCCTTGCCGGTACGGAAGTTTCGGCACTGCTGGGTCGTATGCCTTCCGCTGTGGGCTACCAGCCGACGCTGGCGGAAGAGATGGGTGTACTGCAGGAGCGGATTACCTCCACCAAGGTCGGATCCATCACCTCGATCCAGGCGGTATACGTACCGGCGGACGACTTGACCGACCCGTCTCCCGCGACCACCTTTGCGCACCTCGACTCCACCGTGGTGCTGAGCCGGGATATCGCGGCCAAGGGGATTTACCCCGCGGTGGATCCGCTGGATTCCACCTCGCGCCAGCTCGACCCGCTGATTATCGGCAACGATCACTACACCACAGCCCGCGGCGTACAGTCGGTGCTGCAGCGCTACAAGGAGCTCAAGGATATCATCGCGATCCTGGGTATGGACGAACTGTCAGAGGAAGACAAGTTGACCGTCAACCGCGCGCGCAAGATCGAACGCTTCCTGTCACAGCCGTTCCACGTGGCGGAAGTGTTTACCGGTTCCCCGGGCAAGTATGTGTCGCTGAAAGAAACGATTGCCGGTTTCAACGGTATCCTGGCCGGCGAATACGATCATTTGCCGGAGCAGGCGTTTTACATGGTTGGCAGCATCGAAGAAGTCGTCGAGAAAGCCAAGAAGCTGAAGTAAGAGCCGTTAGGGAGGCCGTACCATGGCCATGACAATACACTGCGACATCGTCAGCGCCGAGGAGCAGATTTTCTCCGGCCTGGTGGAAATGCTGGTGGCTACCGGGGATCTGGGTGAGCTGGGCGTGACCTACGGCCACGCGCCGTTGCTCACCTCACTCAAGCCGGGCCCTATTCGTGTCGTCGCGCAAAACGGCGAGGAGCAGATCTACTACGTGTCCGGTGGTTTCCTTGAAGTCCAGCCGGGCGTGATTTCTGTCCTCGCCGACACGGCGATTCGCGCCACCGACGTCGACGAGGCTGCGGCCGAGGAAGCTCGCAAGCATGCTGAACACGCCCTGGCTAACCAGAGCGGGGATTTCGACTATGGTCGGGCATCTGCCCAGTTGGCGGAAGCCGCTGCGCAACTGGCCACACTGCGCAAAATGCGCAACCGGGCAGGGCGCGGCTGAGGCCGGCCCCACCCATCCAGCGCGAAACCCCGGTCCTGCCGGGGTTTTTTATGTGCCCGATAACGCGGGGCAGGCCCTACAGGGTGTACGGTATGTCGCGAGAGGCAGGAGGGCCCACCCCGCTTTATCGGGTGCGCCGGTAGCGACGATTTCAGCTCCGGAAACTTCAGCGCGAACCAGGTGCCGCGCGGTTCACAGTTTGGACAAAAATAATCACAAATGGCGTACTATGGCCGGCGTTGCCGTCTATCATGTCCGCTTCGGGCCTTCTTTGCCGCGCCGAGCGCGCAATTCCCGGCTTCCGAAAGGCACAATAAACCGGTTACCCGATTATGAAGCTAGAAGTAATCATCCTTGCTGCCGGGCAGGGCACGAGGATGAAATCCAGCCTGCCTAAAGTACTGCACCTGTTGGCCGGGCGGCCCTTGCTGGAGCACGTGATAGCAACGGCGCTCTCCCTGCAGCCGCACTCGGTGCATGTGGTCATCGGACACGGTGCGGAGCAGGTCCAGGATCAACTGGCGGATTTCCCGGTCAACTGGGTGATCCAGCACGAACAACTCGGTACCGGCCACGGCGTGCTGCAGGCGGTCCCCGCGCTTTGCGCTGACAGCACGGTGCTGGTGCTCTACGGTGATGTGCCCCTGGTTGGCCGTGAGACCCTGGTGGAGTTGGTCGCCCAGGCCGCAACCGGCCCGGCGCTGCTGACGGCGCGAGTGGACGACCCCTCCGGTTACGGCCGAATACTGCGAAATGCCGCGGGAGCGCTGGTGGGCGTGGTGGAACACAAGGATGCCAGTGAGCAGCAGCGGCAGATCACCGAAATCAACACCGGCCTGCTGGCCGCCCCGGCGCGGGACCTGATGGAATACCTGCCACAGGTGGGCAACAACAACAAACAGGGTGAGTACTACCTGCCCGACATTCTCAGTCTGGCGGTGGCCCGGGGCAGGACGGTGGCCTCCTGCCTGGCGGCTTCGGAACTGGAGGTGCTCGGGGTGAACGACCGGGTCCAGCTCAACCAGCTGGAGCGGGAGTACCAGCGACGCCAGGCGGAGGCCCTGCTGCGGGCCGGGGTTGCCGTGGCGGATAGCAATCGCCTCGATATCCGTGGCGCCCTCTCCTGCGGGCAGGATGTCAGCATCGACGTCAACGTGGTATTCGAGGGCCAGGTGAGCCTGGGCGACGGGGTGGTGATCGGACCTAACTGCGTGCTGCAGGATGTGACTGTGGCGGCGGGCGCCACTATCCACGCCATGAGCCACTTGCAGCAGACAAGGGTGGGCGCGGGCTGCCAGGTGGGGCCCTTTGCCAGGCTGCGCCCGGGCACGGTGCTGGCCGAGGGCGCCCGGGTTGGCAACTTCGTTGAAACCAAGAAAGCGGACATCGGTGTGGGCAGCAAGGTGAACCACCTGAGTTATATCGGCGACTGTGTCGTGGGTGACCACTCGAACATCGGCGCCGGTACCATCACCTGCAATTACGACGGCGTCAACAAGCATAAAACCGAAATTGGTGCCGGCGTATTCGTCGGCTCCAACAGCACCCTGGTGGCACCGCTACAGATCGCCGAGGGAGGATTTATCGCGGCGGGCTCCACTGTGACCAAGTCGGTTGGCGCGCGCGAGCTGGCCGTCAGTCGCGCCCGCCAGCGCAATATCGAGGGCTGGCAGCGGCCCGGCAAGCAGAAAACCGAGGACTGATTATGTGTGGCATCGTGGCCGCCGCGACGCGGCGGGAAGTATCGGAGATTTTGCTGGAAGGGTTGCGTAGGCTGGAATACCGCGGCTACGACTCCGCCGGTATGGCGCTGATCGACAATGAACACAACCTGCAGCTGCACAAGCAACAGGGCAAGGTCTGCGAGCTGGAGAAGGCCCAGAAGCTGCGGCCTTACTTCGGCTGTACCGGCATTGCGCACACCCGCTGGGCTACGCACGGCGAGCCATCCGGGGCGAATGCCCATCCCCACATCTCCGGGGAGCGTATCGCCCTCGTGCACAACGGGATCATTGAGAACCACGCGGCCTTGCGGCGGGAACTGCAGGCCCAGGGCTATGAATTTTCGTCCGCGACGGACACGGAAGTGGTGGTTCACCTGATGCACCGGGCCCTGGCAGCAGGCCACTCCCTGTTGGCGGCCATGCAGGACACCGTGCAACGGCTGGAGGGGGCCTACGCCCTGGCGGCCGTGGATACACAGCACCCCGACCAGGTGGTGGCTGCACGCCGGGGCAGCCCCCTGGTGATCGGCATCGGCATTGGTGAAAACTTCCTGGCCTCGGACCAGCTTGCCCTGCGCCAGGTGACGGATCGTTTCATCTTCCTGGAAGAGGGTGACGTGGCGTTGATATCGCCTTCAAGCCTGCAGATCTATGACGCTGCTCGCAACCCGGTGGAACGCAAGCGCAGCCTCATCTCCGAGGCAGTGGAAGTTGCGGACCTGGGCGGCTTCGACCATTACATGCTGAAGGAAATTCACGAACAACCGCGGGCCCTGGCCGCGACGTTTGCCCAGCTGGCAGCTTCCCCGGGTGTGGACGATTGTTTCGGCGCCGGCGCGGCAGCGGTTTTCGACCGGGTAAAGGCGGTGCAGATTGTGGCCTGTGGCACCAGCTTCCATGCCGGTATGGTGGCGCGCTATTGGCTGGAGGAACTGGCGGGTATTCCCTGTCACGTGGAGGTCGCCTCGGAGTTCCGCTATCGCAAGCGGGTGACGCCGGCGGGTACGCTGCTGGTCACGGTTTCCCAGTCCGGCGAGACTGCGGACAGCCTGGCGGCGTTGCGCAATGCGGGTGCGGGAGAGTTTGTCGCATCCCTGGTGATATCCAACGTGGCCAACAGCTCCCTGGTGCGCGACAGCGACCTGGTGTTCCTGACCAAGGCGGGGATGGAGATTGGCGTCGCCTCCACCAAGGCATTTACCACCCAGCTGGTGGGCCTGTTGCTTCTGACCCTCGCCCTGGGACGGCGCGGTGCGATGAGTGAGGCAAAACAGCTCGAAGTAATTACCGCACTACAGGCACTGCCCGAATACGTGCAGGAGACACTGGAGCTCAACGACGCCATCGAGCGACTTTCGGAGGCCTTTATTTCCAAGCGCCACGCCCTGTACCTGGGCCGGGGCATCCAGTACCCGATCGCCATGGAGGGCGCTCTCAAGCTCAAGGAAATTTCCTATATCCACGCGGAAGCGTATCCGGCGGGGGAACTCAAACACGGCCCGCTGGCCCTGGTCGATGATGATATGCCGGTGGTGGCGGTGGCCCCCAACGACGACCTGCTGGAGAAACTGAAATCCAACCTGGAGGAGGTGCGCTCCCGGGGCGGCGAGCTGTTTGTATTCGCCGATAACCAGGCGGGCTTCAGCAGCGAGCCGCGGGTGCAGGTGCTGCCCATGCCCCACTGCCCCGAAGTCATCAAGCCCATTGTGTATACCGTGGCACTGCAGCTGCTTTCCTACCACGTCGCCGTGCAAAAGGGCACGGATGTGGACAAACCGCGCAACCTGGCGAAGTCCGTCACGGTGGAGTGATGCCATTTGAGTGGCTGAAACTCCTGCACGCGGGCAGTGCACTGCTCTCGATCAGCGGTTTCGCCCTGCGCGGCTACTGGATGCTCACCGGCAACCCGCGCCTGCGGTCGCGCCGCGCCCGGGTCCTGCCCCACATCCTGGATACCCTGTTGTTGGCTTCCGCCATCGGCATGCTGGTGGTATTGCAGGCCAACCCCTTCGAGTTTTCCTGGCTGAGCGCAAAAATCGCCGCCCTGCTGTGCTACATCGGCCTGGGTATGATGGCGTTTCGTTTCGGCAAAACCCGCCGGGTTCGCGCGATCGCCTGCGGCATGGCGCTGCTGGTCGCCGCCTATATTGTTGTGGTGGCTTTCACGAAATCCCCCTGGGGCCCGCTGGCGGGCTGGTCAGGGTAGATTCGCAGGTACGGAAAAACACCCCGTGACGGCGTCATCCCGGGGCGAGGTACAGGGTGCGGGAATCAGCCGGGGTTGGCGGCCTTGTAGTCGCGGATTTCGGTGTTGAATTTTCCGGCCACTTCTTCTTCCATGGAAACCGCAGCATTGTAGGTTTCCTGTGCTTTCAGGAGTTCGGCATTGGCCGCCTTCAGGGCGTCTTCAGCTCCGTCAGCCTTCTCTGCAACCTTGGTTGCGGCGTCCTTGGCTGCGGCCTCGGCGGTGTTGACCGAGGGCTCAAGACAGCTCATGTAGGCCAGGTTCGCCGTCTGGAACTCCTTGACCGCCTTCTGTGCGGCGAGCATCTCCTCCAGGCTGGACTTCTCGCCATCCGGTATTTGTGGCGCAGTGGGCGCCACACAATCCTGCGCCATGCTCGCAGCGCTTCCCAGTGCCAGGCCCAGAACGACAAATTTCCAGCTCTTCATACCGATATCCTCTTAGAAATGATGGCAAAACAGTAACAGGACGGGCCACTCCTGCCAAGAGCGCCCGCTTAAACTATTCCCGGTCCACCCAGAGTGCAGGCAGCTTGTGGGCCGCCTGCAGCTGGCCGGCAACTTCCTGTGCCTGGGCACGGCTTGCCAAACCCACGACGCGTACCCGGTAAAGCGTCTGGCCATCCCGGGTGACGGGGAGAACCACGGCTTTTCCGGAGGAGGGCGCCAGCTTTTTCGCCCAGCTGTCGGCAACGCTGCGCTGGCTGTACGAGCTGAAGTTCACGAACCAGTTTCCGCTCGCGGCGCCGCCAGCGGTGTTGGCCTGTGGAGCTGCGGTCCCGGGGCTTGTAGATGTAGCGCGCGCCGGTTTGGCGGCGGCCGCTGGCTTGGGCGGAACCGGTTTGGCCGCGGCTGCTTGCAGGGCTTCCAGCTGCTGCTCAAGGCCCGCCGCCGTGTCGCTCAGGCGCCTGTTGTCCAGGGTCAGGGCCTCTATGGTGGCCTGGTCCTTGAGGCTGCGCTGCTCCATTTCTCGCAGGGCTTCCCTGCTGGCCGCCACCTCGGCGGGACTGGCCGAGGTCGCCAGGCTTGCCTGTAGCTGGCGGATTTCCGCCTCGGTGGCCGCGCGCTGCTGGATCACGCCGTAGCCACCTGCAACCAGCAGCCCCAGGGCCACCAGCCCTACAATGACCATGCCCATGGGCCAGCCCCGATTGCTGACCTCGTCCTCAGGCTCATAGTCATCCGCATCGTCGTCCGGATCGGCCTCTTCCTCGTCCCAGTCTTCGTCCGGATCCTCCTCCGCGTACTCATCCTCCTCGTCGAAGGGCTCCCGCTCGGGTTCGGCACTGAACCTCCCTACAGCCTGAATCTCCCGCTCTTCAGGGTTGGAGGAGTCTTCCACGTCCCAGGGGTTACTGCGGCTTTCGCGCGACCGACCGGTGCCCCCTGCGGCAGCGCCCAGCACCTGCCAATCGGAGGAGAGTATGTCGGGATCGTCCCCCTCCAGTGGCTCCAGATCGTCCTCGTCGTCGGATTCTTCCCCGTAGCTGGAGGCATAGTCGGTATCCCGTTCGGATTCCTCGTAATCCTCGTCTTCGTCGAAGTCTGTAAACACCGGCTCCCGGCGCCGATCGCCAGGCGCAGAATCCAGCGGATCCGTTCTGGAGAACGCGGGTTTTGCGTGGGTGTCGTCGTCGGTCATAGCTGGCTGCGGCCTGTGGATTGGCGAAAATCCGCCAAATAGTAGCAGACCCGTCTCGCGATTGCCCTACCCTGCGAAGAGACCGCGAAGAGACCGCCAAGAGACTGCGAAGAGGCGCTCCAGTTCGTGTTGCCCGGCGCCAATTTGGTTAGAATGCCGACATGGATGTATCTGATATTCTCTCACCCCTCAACGACGCGCAGCGCGATGCGGTAGCTGCGGATAACCAGAACATGCTGGTACTGGCCGGCGCCGGCAGCGGCAAAACCCGGGTGCTCGTGCATCGCATCGCCTGGCTGGTGCGGGCCGAGGGTTTTTCTCCCTGGTCTATTCTCGCAGTGACCTTTACCAACAAGGCGGCCCGGGAAATGCGGGGTCGCATCGAGGAAATGCTGCAGATTTCCGCTCACGGCATGTGGGTGGGGACCTTCCACGGCCTGGCCCACCGCCTGCTCAAGGCACACTGGAAAGAGGCCGGCCTGCCACAGAATTTCCAGATACTGGACAGCGACGACCAGTTGCGCCTGGTCAAGCGGGTGTGCCGTGAGCTGGAGCTGGACGAGTCCCGCTGGCCCCCCAGGCAGGCGCAGTGGTACATCAATGCGCAAAAGGACGAGGGCCTGCGCTCGATGCATATCGAGCCGCCGCCGGGGGATCTGTTTGCCCACACCATGCTGCAGGTCTATCGCGCCTACGAGCAGGCCTGCGAGCGCGGCGGCATGGTGGACTTCGCGGAGCTGTTGTTGCGGGCACACGAGTTGTGGCTGCAGAGCCCCGAGGTCCTGCAGCATTACCAGGGCCGCTTCCGCCAGATCCTGGTGGATGAATTCCAGGATACCAACACTATCCAGTACGCCTGGCTGCGGGTGCTTGCCGGCAAGCATATACCGGTGGTCGCCGTCGGTGATGATGACCAGTCGATCTACGGCTGGCGCGGCGCGAAGATTGAGAATATTCAGCGCTTCACCCAGGATTTTGCCGCAACGCGAACCGTGCGACTTGAACAGAACTACCGTTCCAGCCAGACCATCCTGCGGGCCGCCAACGCTGTCATCGCCTTTAACCAGGGTCGACTCGGCAAGGAGCTGTGGACCGCGGGGGAATCCGGGGAACCCATCACACTGTACGCGGGCTTCAACGAGCAGGATGAGGCGCGCTACATCGTGGAGCAGATCGAGCGCTGGACCGGGGCGGGCAACAACCGGGCCTCCGCCGCCATCCTCTACCGTTCCAACGCGCAGTCCAGGGTGCTGGAAGAGGCGTTGATACGCGCCGGGATGCCCTACCGCATCTATGGGGGCCAGCGCTTCTACGAGCGGATGGAAATACGCACCGCCCTCGCCTACTTGCGCCTGATCACCAGCAGGGGCGATGACGCCGCGGTGGAACGGGTAATCAATACGCCCCCGCGCGGTATCGGCGACAAGACCCTGGATGTCCTGCGCGATTGCGCCCGCAGCCGGCAGATATCCCTGTGGCAGGCGATCGCCGCGGCGATTGCCGAGAAACTGCTACCCGCGCGGGCCCTGGGCGCACTGGAGGGCTTTGCAGCGCTGATCAACGAGCTCGACACCGGAACGGACGAACTGTCGCTCGAGGACGTGGTTGAACAGATCGTGCAGGGATCGTCATTGATCGAGTATTACCGCAAGGAAAAGGGTGAAAAGGGCCAGGCCCGGGTGGAAAACCTCGAGGAGCTGGTCAGCGCCGCAAAGCAGTTTGTTGCCGAAGATGGCGAGCTGTCGCCGCTGCAGCAGTTCCTGGACAGCGCGGCGCTGGATGCGGGAGACGCGCAGGCGGACGAACATGAGGACAGCGTGCAGCTCATGACCCTGCACTCCGCCAAGGGCCTGGAGTTCCCGCTGGTGTTCCTGGCGGGAATGGAGGAAAACCTGTTTCCCCACCGCATGTCCATCGAGGAGCCGGGCCGCCTCGAGGAGGAGCGCCGCCTGTGTTACGTCGGCATAACCCGTGCGATGCAAAAGCTGGTTGTTACCTACGCCGAGAGCCGCCGCCTGCATGGCAGCGAAACCCTCAATACGCCCTCGCGCTTCATTCGGGAAATTCCCGCCGAACTGATTCAGGAGGTGCGCTTGCGCGCCAGTATTGCCCAGCCTGTGAGCAGCATCATGCAGGCGCGGGTACCCGGCACCGAACTCAATCTCGGCCAGCAGGTCTACCACCAGATATTTGGCGAGGGGGTAGTGTTAAACTTTGAGGGGCGCGGCGCCAGCGCCAGGGTGCAGGTCAATTTCGATACCGATGGCAGCAAGTGGCTGGTGTTGCAGTACGCCAATTTACAACTGATGTAATCACGGCCGGATAAAAAGGAACAGGTCATGGCGGCAGCCACTACAGAACAGCGCTATACCCCTTTCATTATTCTCGCACTGGTGGCGGCACTGGTGCTGGTCGTCGCCCTGTGGGCGACAGGGCGGGCCGGGGCAGGTAAAAACGTGGCGGCAGGTCCGGCCCTGGAGGCCGGGCAGTACCAGTGGAAGCTGGTGACCACCTGGCCGAAAAATTTTCCCGGGCTGGGGGCCGGCCCTGAAAACTTTGCGCGTTATGTCGATGAAATGAGCGCGGGCCGGCTCAAGATTCATGTTTACGGTGCCGGGGAGATCGTCCCCCCCTTCGAAATTTTTGATGCGGTGTCCCAGGGCGTGGCGGACGCGGGCCACGGGGCGGCATATTACTGGAAAGGAAAGGTACCCTCCTCGGTTTTTTTCACCGCGATACCGTTCGGCATGAACGCCCAGGAAATGAATGGCTGGCTGCATTATGGCGGCGGCCTCGAACTCTGGCGTGAGGCCTATGCGCCCTTCAACATCATTCCCTTTGCGGGCGGCAGTTCCGGCGTGCAGATGGCCGGCTGGTTCAACCGGGAACTCAACTCGGTCGCGGACCTACAGGCGCTGAAAATGCGTATCCCCGGCCTTGCCGGTGATGTGTTCGCCGAGGCGGGAGGTACAGCGGTGCGCATACCCGGCGGCGAACTCTATACCTCGCTGCAGACGGGGGTGATCGATGCCGCCGAGTGGGTTGGACCTTACAATGACCTGGCCTTCGGGCTGCACGAGGTCGCCAGGTATTACTATTACCCCGGCTGGCATGAGCCGGGTTCCATGCTCGAATTCATTATCAACAGGAATTCCTTCGAGGCGCTGCCAGCGGATTTACAGGCGATAGTGACGTATGCCGCGAGGGCTGTGAACCAGGACATGCTGGACGAATTCACCGCCCGCAACAACGCCGCTCTCGAAGACCTGGTGAAGAATCACGGGGCACAGTTACGGCGCCTTCCGGATGATGTATTGCTGGCGCTGTACCGTGGCAGTGAAACGGTGATGCAGAAACTGGTGGCAGAGGATCCCATGGCAGCGAAAGTTCACGCGTCCTACCAGAACTTCTACGAGGGGGTGCGCGCCTACCACCACATTTCCGAGCAGGCCTATATTAACGCCAGGGACGTGGTGATCGATGCCCCCCCGGAGCGGCAACAATAGCTCAGTTCTTGATCGCCCGGGTGCGGCCCGACTCGTCGATGGCGACGAACACAAACTCGCCCTCGGTCACCTTGAGTGGTTCGCCATCGTGGGGCGAGTTGATCCACACCTCTACCATGATCCTGATAGAGCTGCGGCCAACCTCCAGCACATCGCAGTAGCAGGACACTACCGCGCCGACATGTACCGGGGTCAGGAATGCCATGCCGTCAACCGCCACTGTGGCGACCCGGCCCCGGGCCACTTCGCTGGCGGTGATCATACCCGCGATATCCATCTGCGACAGCAGCCAGCCACCGAAGATATCCCCGCTGGCGTTGGTGTCCTTGGGCATCGCCACTGTCTGCAGCGCGAGTTCGCCCTGGGGGACTGGTGCGTCGTCGATGTCACTCATGGTCTGGGGTCCGGTTGTTTGAAAATCGAGGAGGCGGCGCGGGCTACTGCTTCAGCAGCGCCGGCAGCCATGTGGCCAGGGCAGGCCAGACCCATAGAACCGCCATGGCCAGAACCTGTATTAGTATAAAGGGAACAACTCCCCGGTAGATAGCGCCGGTTGTCACCTCGGGGGGGGCCACGCCGCGCAGGTAGAACAGGGCGAAGCCGAAAGGCGGTGTGAGGAAGGATGTCTGCAGATTCATGGCGATCATGATCCCGAGCCAGAGGGGGTCCACACCCATGGTCAACAGGATCGGACCCACGATCGGCACCACGACAAACGTGATCTCGATGAAATCCAGGATGAAACCCAGCAGGAATATGACCACCATCACTACCAGTATGGCGCTGGTTGCGCCGCCGGGCAGCGATGCAAAGAAGTGGTGGACCAGCTCCTCGCCGCCGAAGCCGCGAAACACAAGGGTAAACACGGCGGCGCCGATGAGGATCAGGAACACCATGGCCGTGATTTCCATGGTGTTGATCGCGACCTCCCGCAACCGCGCGATATTCATCTGGCGCTTCCAGTATGCCAGCGCCAGCGCACCGGTGGCGCCGATGCCCGCAGCCTCGGTGGGGGTGGCGGCGCCTGACAGAATGGACCCCAGCACCACCACGATCAGCCCCAGCGGCGGCAACAGCCCCCACATGACCTCGGCGAGAGTAGCGTGGTCTACTTTTGCGGCAGGGGCTGCATCGGGTTTCAGCCTGGCATATACCACCAGGTAGAGGATATACATGGCCACCAGCATCAGCCCGGGTATCAGTGCCCCCACGAAGAGGTCTCCCACCGAGATGGTCTTCGGCGTGAGCACGTTCATGTTCAGCTGGGCCCGCTGGTAGGCATTGGCAAGAATATCCCCCAGCAGCACCAGAACGATGGATGGCTGGATGATCTGGCCCAGTGTTCCGGTGGAGCAGATGGTGCCCGCGGCCAGGGATGGACGGTAACCTGCGTTCAGAATGCTGGGCAGGGACA
>JBFZEF010000218.1:0-4782 GCA_041307045.1 Halioglobus sp. | reverse complement strand
GCAAGACTGTGAAACGAAAGGGCGATGGGTGCGATTGACGCAGATGCTCGGCTGCTCTCGGCCCTCGCGAATGACTGTGGCGAGGCATGGAGGGGAAGGTGACAGTGATTGAAACGGTGCGGCCAGGAGACGGGCGGCGGAGCTGGCCGTGGTGTCTCCTCACGATGATTCTGGTCTTGGGCCTGATTGCAGGCTGCGGCATGCACGGGAACGACGCGGGCTCGGCCGAAAGCCAGTTTGCCGCCGTCGAGCAGGGTTCCCTCGTGGACAGCGTTAGCACGACGGGCAGCGTGCGCGCCCGATCCGACGTGACGCTGGCATTTGAGGTATCTGGACAGGTCAACCAGGTGTTTGTCCTGGAAGGGCAACAGGTAAAGGCGGGAGACGTGCTGGCCCGACTGGACGACACCGACCTCGAGCTGCAGGTGCGCAGCGCCAAGGCGGCACTGGCGGTGGCGCAGGCTCAGCTCGAACAGCTACAAGCCGGTCCGCAGCAGGGACGGACCGACGCCGCGGCGGGGCAGGTCGCAGCAGCTCAGGCTGCTGTCGACCAGGCCGTGGCACAGCGCGACGAGCTGATGGCCGGAGCGACCGCGGCACAGATTCGGGCAGCCGAAGCCATGCTGCAGAGCGCGAGGGCGAGCTACAATCAGGTAAAGGCCGGCCCATCGGCGGGCGATCTGGCCCTTGCCGAGGCAACCCTGGCCAAGGCCAAAGCCGCCCTCGCCCAGGCGCAAACCGCCTACGATCGGGTCAGGGAACGGGCCGATATGGGGGCGCTGCCCGAATCCCTGGCCCTACAGAGCGCGACGATCGACGTCCAGCAGGCACAGGCCAGCTACAACGCGCTGGCCGGGCATCCCACTGCCGCCGAGCTTGCGGCGGCGGCCGCCCAGGTCGCTCAGGCGGAAGCCCAGTTGGCTCAGCTGGAAGCGGGTCTGGAGCCCAAGCAGCGGGTGGCCCAGGCTGCGGTAGCCGCTGCCCAGGCCCAACTGGCTATTGCACAAGCTCAGCAGGACACGCTGCTGGCCGGTACATCGGCCAGCGAGATCGCCGCCGCCCAGGCCCGGGTGGAGCAGGCCCAGGTCGCCGTCGACAGCGCGCTTGTAGCGCAGAAACGGGCCGTCCTGAAAGCACCGATAGACGGCGTTGTAGCCCGTGTGGGCCTGGAGGTGGGGGAGTACGCCGGCCCGCAAACGCCGGCGGTGACCCTTTTGGGCGAAAGCCAGTTCACCATCGATGCCGACGTGGACGAGGCGGACATCGGTTCGATGGCGATAGGCGAGGAGGTACAGATCACCTTTGACGCCTTTCCCGGCGAGAGCCTGGCAGGCCGGATCATCGCCATTGCCGTACAGCCGAGTATGGACGTGGGGGTGGTTTCCTACCGGGTGACGATCGAGATTGGCTCGACCGAATTACCCCTGCGTGCCGGGATGACGGCGAACGCGGAGGTTATCAAGGAGAAGCGAGACGGGGTGCTGCTGGTTCCCAATGTAGCGATTGCCGTGGACCCAGAGACCGGGCTCAAGTACGTGGTGCGCAAGACGCAGGCAGGTGTTGAACGGGTCGAGATCACAACCGGCCTGACGACTGACCTGTATAGCGAGCTGCTGTCCGGATTGGCCGCCGGGGATCAAATAGTTGTGAGCAGCGGGTCGGGCAGCAATCAACTGCGCGACATGATGGGCGGCTCGCTCCTCGGTGGGGGAGACTGATAGTGCCATGAGCGTCGTCCAGAGCATTGCCGTGGCCCTGCGGGCCTTGACTGGGAACAAGATGCGGGCAGGCCTCACCATGCTGGGGATCATCATCGGCATCAGCACCGTGATCATCCTGGTCTCGGTCGGTCAGGGGGTGCAATCGGCCTTTGCCCAGCAGATGCAGAATATCGGCTCCAACCTGGTGTTCATCTTGCCGGGGGGACTGCAGCAGAGTGCTACTACCATGCGCTCTATGCTGCGCAGTGTGAACGTCTCGAGCATTACTTACGGCGACGCCCTGGCGCTGGCCAACCGCGCCCTGGCCCCCGACGTGCTGTACGTTGCCCCCGAGTTCGTGGCCAACGGGACGGTGGTGTTTGGCAGTGAGAGCGCGCAGACCGCCATCTCGGGAGTGACGGCCTCTTACCCGGCTGCACGCGGCTTTTACCCAGAAAAGGGTGCTTTCATCAACTCCGATGACCTGCGCTCGCGGGCAAGGGTGGCGGTGCTCGGCCGCAAGGTGGCGAAAACTCTGTTCCCGCCCACAGTCGAGCCGCTGGGCCAGATTATCAAGATCAACCGCGTTCCCTTCCGCGTTGTGGGGGTGATGCAAGAGAAAGGGTCTTCGGCCTATGCCGATGACAACGACGTGATCTTTGTGCCACTCACGACGGCTCAGACTCGCCTGTTCAGCGGGCGCAACCTGGCAGGCGACTATACTGCCTCTGTTATCTATGCCCAGGCGGTCAACGAGTCGCGGCTGGAGGCCGCGCGGGACCAGATCACGCGCATCCTCCGCCAGCGCCACGGCTTGATTTACAGCACCGACGAGAGCGACTTTTCGGTGCTGACGCAGAACGACGTGGGTAGCGCGCTGCGCAGCCTCACCACGGTTCTTACCATGTTCCTGGGACTGATCGCCGCGGTGTCGCTCCTGGTGGGCGGGATCGGCGTCATGAACATCATGCTCGTCTCGGTAACAGAGCGCACGCGCGAAATCGGCATACGCAAGGCGCTGGGGGCCAAGGAACGGGATATTCTCCTCCAGTTCTTGATGGAGGCGCTTGTCCTGAGCCTGTTCGGAGGCCTGATAGGCATCGCCATCGGCGTGATGGGCACCGTCGGCGCTTCGGCCGCTACACAGGGTCTCAGCCTGCACCTTTCGCTCGGGACGATCCTGGTGGCGACTGGCTTTTCCACGCTGGTGGGACTCTTTTTCGGGATTTATCCCGCTTTCCGGGCGTCTCGGCTGAACCCGATCGACGCTCTGCGTTACGAATAGACCAAACCGGGCGATTGGACCTCACTGTGGCCAGCATCACTCCACTTGAGCTTTCCAGGAGTCTGAAACCAGGAGATGAACCGATATACGCTAGACCTGACCACAAAAGCAGCATGCGACGAGCAGTTGGCCGGGGGGAAGGGAGCTAGTCTGGCCCGGCTTACCCGGTACGGGTTCCAGGTGCCGCCAGGTTTTGTCATTACCACCAGTGCCTTTCGGGAATTGGACCTGGATGCCGGGCTCGTAGTTTGGGACAAAGAATGCCCTCCCTCCCCGGCTGAGTTGGCGCGTATGCGCGACCGGGTGATGGCCACGCCCATTCCCAGCCACGTGCAGCGCGAGATCGAGCGGGCCTACGGGAAACTGGGCGGTCGGGTGGCAGTTCGCTCCTCGATGGCCGGTGAGGACAGCAGCAGGGCCTCCTTTGCCGGCCAGTTGGATACAATCCTGGGCGTGACAGGCGAGGCAGAGCTACTGCAGGCTGTAAGAAGCTGTTGGGCTTCATTGTTCGATTCCCGCCTATGGTGCTACCGGCAAGAGGTCGGTTCGGCTCAAGACATCGCTGCCCCGCTCATTCCCCCAATGGCGATAGTCGTCCAGCAGATGGTCGAGGCCCGAGCGGCAGGGGTGGCCTTTAGCGCGGATCCCATCACTGGCGAGCGCCACGTCGTGATCGAAGCCGTGGCAGACCTGGGCACAGCGCTGGTCCAAGGGCTGGTGGAGCCCGATCGCTACGTGGTGAATGGTCAAGAGGTACACCTCGAGACAACGACAGTCGATGATGGCGCGCCCATCCTCCCCACGCAGCAAATTCTGCATCTGGCAGAAACGGTGCGCGAGGTGGCTCACAGAATGCAGATTCCACAGGATGTGGAGTGGGCCTGGGATGGTTCGTGTCTCTACCTCCTGCAAAGCCGGCCGATCAGCACTCTGGCCGACCAGAGGGTCTACTCCGCCACTATGGTTTCGGATATGCTGCCCGGGCTCATCAAGCCCCTGGTTTGGTCGGTGAGCACCACCAGCAAGCTGGAAAACGTCATGGGCCGTCTGTTCACCGAGATGATAGGGCCGACCGACGTCGATTTCCGGAAACTGGCCAAGCGGATCCATTCCCGTGTCTATGCCGACAACACGATGCTCGGCCAGTTGCTGGAGCAGTTGGGGTTGCCTGCTAACTTGATGGAAGTGATGTCTCGGGATGCTGCAGCCGAACGCGGAAGCCACCCGCCTCTCAACCCAAGAACCCTGCGTACCCTGTCACGCCTGGTGCGTTTCGGTTGGCGATATGTCCGGATCGCAGGCGAGATCCGGGCTTTTCTCGAACGACATTACGGCCAGTTGGAACCGTACCGCCGGGCAGATTGGTCTTCCCAATCGCCAGGGCAACTGCTGGCGCACGCCGAGGAGCTTGCTGGCCTGTACAGCGAGACGATGTGGTTCGATTTCATCGGGCAGCTCAACATGATGGGGCGTAACCGGATGATGAGCCGGTTCGTGCAGCGCCATGCGCCCGATGTGCCACCCACCGATGTCCTCCGCGGCTTGACAGGACTCAAGTCACTCGAAACCAACCAGATGCTGCAGCGTCTGGCAGACCAGGCCAGGACGCTGGGACCCACAATCCCGACGCTGTTGATGGACGCCGGGGAAGCACGCATTGAGACAGAGCTCGCTGCTACGGTCGGGGGCAGGGCTTTAATGGACGAGGTAAGCCGATTCCTGGAGCGGTTTGGTTTCCTGAGTTCGTCCGGGACCGACCTGTCCCGGACGCCCTGGTCTGAAGATCCGACCATCATC
>JBFZEF010000214.1:0-3447 GCA_041307045.1 Halioglobus sp. | reverse complement strand
AGCTGGGCGTACTCGCCGGAATCCTCGAGCCGGGCACAACATTGCTCGCGGCAGGCATGGACAAGCACCTGTCACCACGGGTAACCCAGCTGCTGGAGCGTTACGTCGGCCCCGCGCAGCGCCACCGGGGCGAACGCAAGGCGCGCCTGTTCAGTGTGATCAGGGATAACCGCAGCGCCCCGCCGGTTGCAGCGCTGACGGGCTATCACTGCGCTGTGCTGGCGGGCGAATTGCAGGCGCTGCCCAATGTGTTCAGTCGCGACAAACTCGATGGCGGCAGCAGCCTGTTACTGCAGCAGCTGCCCGCGCTGCCGCGCGCAAACACGCTGCTGGACCTCGCCTGTGGCAATGGGGTACTGGGGCTGGCCGGGTTCCGGGCCGGCCTCGCCCCGATTGCGGTGTTTGTCGACGAATCGGCCATGGCGCTGGCCTCCGCCCGGGCCAACAGTGTCCGCCTGTTCCCGAGGGACGGCGCGGCGTTCACCTTTCTCCAGGACGACGGCCTCTCCAGCTACCGTGGCCCCCAGGCGGACCTGATTCTGTGCAATCCGCCGTTTCACCTCCAGCACACGGTGGACGACTACGCCGGCAGGCGACTGCTCGAGCAGTGTGCCCGCCACCTGCAGCCCGGAGGACACCTCTGCCTGGTGGCCAACCAGCACCTCGACTACCTGCCGACCCTCAGGCGCCTCTTCCAGCGGGTGGACAGGCTGGCGCGGGACCGGCGGTTCATCGTCTGGCTGGCCAGGCGCTGAGAAACCCTGCTGCGCTCACTGCCCGAGCAGTTCCTCCACCAGGGCCGTCACCGCCAGCGTCGCCGGGCCCTGGCGCTGGTGGTGAAACAGGCCCGCGACGTCACTCGGCTCGATATTGACCTCAACCGTGGTGGCGCCGCTCATCCTGGCGCGCTGGACGAAGCCGGCGGCCGGATAAACCAGGCCCGAGGTTCCTATGGCGATAAACAGATCGCAACTGGACAGCTGCAGTTCGATCTCGTCCATGTGGTAGGGGATCTCGCCAAACCAGACCACGTCGGGGCGCAGGCTGCCGACGACGCCACAGGCGGGACAGGCGCTGCGGGCATCGAATTCTTCAGGTGCTTGCATGCTGCGCCCGCAGGCGGTGCACAACATGGAGCGCAATTGGCCGTGCATATGGCAGACCTGGCGGCTGCCAGCGCGCTCGTGCAGGTCATCCACGTTCTGGGTAACCAGAAACACTTCGCCGGCAAATTCCCGCTGCAGCCGGGCGAGGGCCAGGTGCGCGCTGTTGGCAGCGACACCCCCCATGCTGACGCGGCGGGCATTGTAAAAGCGGTATACCAGGGCCGGATCGCGCCGGAACGCCTCCGGGGTGGCAAGCTCCATGGGGTCGTGTTTCTCCCACAGACCGCCGGGATCGCGAAAGGTGGGAACCCCCGATTCCGCGGAGATACCGGCACCGGTAAGCGCCACAATGCGGTCAATTTGGCGGCGGTTGAAATACGTCATCAGGCCATCTCCTTCGCGCCAAGATCCAGTTCCGCGACAGGGTAGAGCCGGCCCAGTGCGGTGAAGTACAGGGCGCAGCGCAGCGGTTCGGCCGTGATTTCACGCAGGGCCTGGCGATAGCGCAGCAGCTGCTCGCGGTAGGCCTGGGCCTGCCGAACCAGGAATGCCTCAACCGGCTCTGCGGGCTCGGGCCGGCTGGTCTTGTAATCGACCAGCCAACGGATGCCGGACTGCGCGTCGACAAAGCTGCGGTCTATTACCAGGTCCGCCGGCCGACCCGTCGCCGCATCCATCCACGTCAAAACCCATTCGCCGCGGGCCTGAGGATGGTCCCCGCGCAGCAGCCAGCGCCCAGCAGGGTCTTGCAGGGTAGTGCCCAGCGCCTGCTCCACCCCGGCCTGGGCCAGCTCCAGGGCCTCTCCCCACAAACCGAGACGGGCAAGCGCCGCGCGCCAGCGCCGCTGCTGCTGGCGGTCTGTTTCCCGAGGCAGCTCCCCCAACCGCGACAGCTCGTCCAGGGCCTGGTGCACTACCGTGCCCACGCACCGTTCCAGGAAGTTATCGGGGCGCGGGGTTATGTTGGCGCCTGCGGTGACCAGCACCGGCGCCTCGTTGCAGGGCGCAGCAGCTAACGCCAGGCGCTGCAGTTTTTTCCCGGCAGCGCGAGCGCCGACCGAAACAGGTGAGGAGCTTGCTCCGTGCAGCTGCGCCTTGTTCCGGAAGGCTTGCCAGATCGGGCTGAGCAGGCTGTTCGCGGGTGGCGCCAGCAGTTGCCCGGTGCTCTCTTCCAGCCTGAGACTGGCGCTGAGACAGAGGTGGCGGATCGCCCTGGTGGCACCCACGTAGAGCAGCCGCGTGGCCTCCAGCCGGGTTTTGTCCCTGCGCAATTTGTCCAGGTAGTTATACAGCGTAGGGGCGCCCTTCTCGCTGTGATCGTCTGCCGCCAGCAGGAAGCGGCGTTCGCGGTCCGGCCCGCTGTGCTCATCCCACAGCAACAACTCGCGACCCTCACTGCGGGGCACCTTGGCCAGCTGGGGAATGAATACGCAGTCGAACTCCAGGCCTTTCGCCTTGTGCAGGGTCATCAGCTGCACCCTGCTGTCGGCCTCGCCGGCGTTGCTGAATTGCTGCTCCAGGCGGCGAGCGAGCCATCTGACATCGAGGCCCATACCGTCCCGCTCTGCTTGCTCCAGCAACTGGAAAAAGCTCTCCGCGTCCGCCAGGGCAGCCTCGTCGGGGGCGGTGGCCGGCCCGCCCAGGTCCAGCCAGGCCAGCTCGACCCAGGCGCGCAGTCCCAAGCGGTCCCGCTTCTGGCGCACCCTGCGCAACACCGGCAGTAGCGCCTCGACCCTGGCTCGACCGTCGGGGCTGAGTGCCCGACGCAAAGCCTTATCCTCCAGTGCTGACCACAGGGGGGTGTAGCGGGGATGCTCGCCCCAGCGCCCGATATGCAGCAGGTCGGCCAGGCACAGGCCACACCAGGGGGCCCGCAACAGCGCCATCCAGGCGAGGCGGTCGGCATCACTGGCCAGCGCCCGGCACAGGGTGAGCAGGTCCACCACCAGGGCAGAGCCGGCCAGGTTGTCCATGGCCTGGGCGCTGTAGGGAATACCCCGCTGTTGCAGGCCGGCTATCACCGGTTGCAGCTGGCCGCGGCTGCGGCCGAGAACGGCAATGTTGGCGCTGCCACGCTCGGCGAGGATCGCGGCGATCTGCTGACAGACAAAGGCGGCTTCATCGGCAACGGCGTCGTCGCCATGGAAGGCGTGAACAGACACCGCCGGTGCGGTGGCCATGGCGCGCACCGCCGTGGCCGGGGTATAGCTCACCCGCCCCCGGTTGATGTCATCCCAGGCAGGGAACGCCGCGCTGAAGCTGGCGTTCACCCAATCGACGATGCCCGCATCCGAGCGAAAATTGCAGCGCAACTGCAGGTGTTCCAGCGCGACGCCATTGA
>JBFZEF010000213.1:0-3396 GCA_041307045.1 Halioglobus sp. | reverse complement strand
GCAATGTCAAGCGTCTGCTGGTTGGGGTTTTGTACCCGCAACTTGATCAGGAAGCGCGGGGCACCGCTTTCCGAGGGTATGCTGGAAAAACTCTCCATTGAAACTTTTGGCGGATCCAGCGATGTCGGCAGGCCGGCGCAGCCTACCAGCAGCAAGACCCAGCCAAATATCACGGCCAGCAATCCGGCGGCCCGCGCAATCATGGATGTTCGACCTGTCATTTCGTCACTCATCGATTTTCACCTGAAGAACTGGTAAAGAAGAATACCCCATAGGCCGCACTGCCCAGGGCGAATACCATCGCAACCCAGTCGCCGGTGCGACTGTAGGTCCAGAGGCTAAAACAGAACATCGCGATTGCCGCCACCAGCGCGGTCAAGCGTGCCGCCTTGCTCATTGGTCACCCCCTGCCATGCCTTCGGGTCATGCAACCGGGGCAGTGTAACGTGGGCAGACCCGGATGCAACTCCCATCGGGGCCGGTTTCTGCTTAATGACGGGGTCCGGGCCTGGTGCTACAGTCACTTCAAGCGAGTACCCATGAGGTCATGATGATCAGCGCACCCGCCGGCAGCGGCGACAGCAGTCTGCTGCAGCAAGTCATCCACCAGCTGCCCACCACACCCAATCGCAAGCTCAACCATCTGCCTGGAGACTACGGCCTGCCCCTGTTCGGGCATAGCTGGGGCATGCTCACCAACGGCCCCAGGCTGACGGAGCGCATGGTGGCCCGCTACGGCCCCGTGTTTCGCTCCTCCGCCCTGTTCCAGCGCTCTGTTGGCCTCGTGGGGCCGGATGCGGCGCAGTTCGTACTGCTTGATAAGGAGCGGAATTTTGCCTCCCGACCCGCCTGGAATACGATCCTGGGTGGTTTGTTCGACAATGGCCTGTTGCTGCGGGACCTGGACGACCACCGCAGCCACCGCCGGGCGTTGCAGCAGGCATTCAGGAAGCCGGTACTGAATTCCTACTGCCTTACACTCAACCGGTTTCTCGCCGACGGCATCGCCTCCTGGCCCACCGATGGCTATTTCGATTTTTATCCCGCGGTCAAAAAACTGTTGCTCGACAACGCCATTGAGTCCTTTTTCGGTGCAGACCCGGCCCGCGATGTGGCGCCACTCAATCGGGCCTTCATCGATATGCTGGACGCCACCCTGGCCCTGGTGCGCAAGCCCCTCCCTGGGACACGCTGGCGCCGGGGTGTACTCGGTCGCAAGACCCTGGAGGCCTATCTGCGCAGCCAGCTGGACACCCGCAAGTCATATCCCGGCAGTGACTTTTTTTCGACCCTATGCACGGCAAGGGCAGAGGATGGCGGTCTGAGTGACGACGAGATTATCGACCACCTCATGTTCCTGCTCTTTGCTGCCCACGACACTACCAGCAGCACCCTGAGTTCCATGATCCGTATCCTGTGCCAGCACCCCGAGTGGCAGCTGCGCCTGCGGGAGGAATTCCGCCTTGCCGGCGATGCACAGCTGGGTCTGGACCAGTTCGGCGAACTGCCGGGAATGGACTGGTTTTTCCGGGAAATCCTGCGCCTGCACCCGCCGGTACCGGCCATTATCCGGCGGACTGTCAGGGAGTGTGAGTGGGCAGGCTACAGGCTGCCGGCGAATACCTCCGTGTTCATTCCGGTGCGCTATAACCATCGGCTGGAGGGCTTCTGGTCATCGCCCCAGCGCTTTGACCCGGAGCGCTGGTCCCCGGGGCGCGAGGAGCACAAACGACACAGCTTTCAGTGGCTGCCATTCGGTGGCGGCGCGCACAAATGCCTGGGGCTGCACTTCGCCGAGATGCAGGCGAAAATTTTTCTGTTCCACCTGTTGCGCGACTACCGCATCGCGCCAGACCCGGCGCACAAGCCGCGGACGCGCCATGTGCCGCTGGAAATCCCCGGCAACGGCTTGCCGGTGTCCCTGCACCCCTGGTAACCGCGCTAGTCTGGCTGTGTCAGGCCGATGCGGGGTCTGTGGTGTTGAATCGAGGCCGGCGGTGCGGAGTGCGCGAGGTCACCTGCCTTCAATGCGGCAAGCGCTCACTCCTGGATCACTGTGTAATGGGGTCACCCGGTTGGAGCGGGATTGTACCGCGCGTTTCGAGGCACAGGGCAGGAAAGGGGGTAGTGAGTTTCGCAATGCACGATATATCTTTTTGTATTTATTGGTTTTTTCAGAATAAATGGCGGTGAGGGAGGGATTTGAACCCTCGATACGTTGCCGTATACACACTTTCCAGGCGTGCGCCTTCGACCACTCGGCCACCTCACCGTTGAGGGCGCGCATCATACCACAAGATCCATGCCGTGCCAGTAGTGAACAGGCGCGCTGGAGGCGAACACGCGCAACCGACAAACGCCTGAGAGAGGGCCTCGAAGCGGAGGCTGAATTTACTGCCGATTGAGGCGCGGCAGCGCCCGGGCAGCCGGGTCAGTGCTGCGAAATGGACTGATGTCCAGCCCGCCGCGACGGGTATAAAACGCCTGTATGTGCAGGAACTCCGGCTCGATCCGGCGGTGTATGTCGCAGAACATGCGCTCCACGCACTGCTCATGGAATTCCTGGTGGCGGCGATAGGCGATGACGTATCGCAGCAGTGATTCATGCTGCAGCGCGGCGCCGCGATAGTGGAGCCAGACACTCGCCCAGTCCGGCTGCCCCGTCACCGGGCACAGGGATCGCAACAGATGGGTGTGGAGTCGCTCCTCGACAATCCCGTCCGCCTGCAGTTCCAGTATCTCGGCACAGGGCTCACCCTCCGGCGCCTTCAGTGTAAGTGAATCCAGGCAACGACCGGACAGGGCGACACCGGCGAGCCTTTCATCATCGACTGCCAGCAATTCGAGCTGGACCTGTGCCCCCGCCACCCGGGCGACATCCCCCTGGATGATAGCGGCAACAGCCGCTTCGCTGTCAAACCGGGTGTTGTTGAGGGAATTGAGGTATAGCTTGAGGGACTTGGATTCAACCATATTGGCGGAACTGGCCGGGATCGTAAGCCGGCCGACCCGGACTTCCGGTTTACCCTGCGGGTCCAGCCAGGAGATTTCATAGGCGTGCCACAGATCGCTGCCGGCAAAGGGCTGCACCTGCACGCAGCCGATGTGCTCGCGGCCGGCGGCCCGGGGAATCGGGTACAGAAGCTGGGGGGCATAACTGTCCCTGACTGGCGTCTGCCTGCCCAGCAACATGCCCTGCCCGTCCAGTTCGATCATCTTGGCGCTACTCCCGCAGCCGGGTGCCAGTGTTGAGCAGGTGCATGCTGTAGGCGAAGGCCAGCAGCGTGAACATCCCGATCATGCCGAAAGCGAGGGGCGGGCTCACATCTGACACACCCAGCACGCCGTAGCGAAAGGCGTTTACCACATAAACCAGGGGGTTCAGCCTGGATACCC
>JBFZEF010000212.1:0-13536 GCA_041307045.1 Halioglobus sp. | reverse complement strand
TTGACCTTTCCGAGCACCAACTAAAGACCGAATCCAGTGTGGGTTACAAGGTCATAACAATCCCTTCTCCCGTGTTTGCCAGTGATCAACTGCCCCCGGCTCCCGCCGTTAAAGAGATCGGCAAAATCGGCGGTCACATACTCTATACCTCCGGAACCACGGGAACGTATAAGAAAATTCTATGGGCAGGGGACCTGCAACAGAGGCGCGATGCCGAAAGGATGGCTTGGGATGACTATAACGCCGATACAATAAATCACTGTGCCAACTTCGGTCTTTGGACGGGTGCTGGATACAAAATACCGCACACGACCTGGCATGCCCGGGGATGCGTCATTTTTGACCAGCGACCGGACCGGGATGAGTATTTCCTGCAAAGTGGCATGACAAAAGCACTGCTGACTCCCGATATTGCAAACCACGTACTCGACACGACAATCGAACAGGGCTCATCATCACCGTTGGATTTCAGTCTTACTGTGGGAGGCGGGTTTATCTCTCGCAATTCTGTAGAACAGCTGAAGAGGCGCGTTACTACAAACTTGAGGATTTTATACAGCTGCACAGAGATAAATCTTTTGTTATTGGAGACAAAAGTCACCGATTTTGACGATTTGCACTGGTTTTCCTGTGGCAAGATCCGGACAGTTGAAATCGTCGACGAAGCTGGCAATGTCTGTGCCAATGATGTGGAAGGCCAGCTGCGCGTGCGCCTGACTGAGCTTGATTGTTGTTCGTATCTGGATAATCCGCTGGCGAGTGAAAAAGTCTTCCGGTCGGGCTGCTTTTACCCGGGTGATATGGCCGTGCGGCGCGCCGACGGCCGGGTTCGCATACTAGGGCGAAGCGCCGACGTGTTGAATTTTCGCGGCCAGAAGGTAGCCGTTGCGCCGATAGAGCAGAATATCCAGCATATGCTGGGCGTGGAGAATGTTTGCCTGTTTTCCGGACTCAACAGCGAGGGAGAGGAAGAAGTGGTGATCGCGATAGAGTCAGCACAGTGGCCTGAACATTCTCGCCTAAATCATCTGGGCCACGAGTTCGCCCAATTTGACCAGATACGATTTGCGATTGTCTTTCCGTTTCCACGCACGCAGACAGGGATAAGCAAGATCGATCGTGTCGCCCTGCGCAAGCTGGTTTATCCCGTGCTTTAATGGCAGGGTCCATTGTTGGAGATCTTACCCATGCGTATTTGTGCTACTACCAGATTCTCAAGCGCTTGCCTGCTGGGTTTCTTATACATGATCGCCATAGTCATGGCCTCACCCTCGAATGCCAGTGAAGTGGTACACCAGTTCGAGTTTGGCGGAGAACCGAGTGCTCCTGCCCGGAAGGCATTAGCGAGCAGGAATTTTGTGCTCAAACAGGATGCGGAGGACGAGCATAAAATCAATCTCTACCATACGGAGGATGCGCTGCATATTCAGGTCACCAAACCGGCTTTCGGCATTTTCCTGCATGAAGAAGATATACCCGAAGCCAAGCACATTCGACTGCACTGGGGAGTGTCTGCCTACCCGGAGGGTGCATCCTACGAACACGGTATCGATAATGAGGCAATCATGGTTTATGTGTTCTTCGGCCATGAAAAGCAATCGAGCGGCTCCATGTTCGTTCCGGACAGCCCATACTTCATCGGCTTTTTCCTCTGCCCAAAAGGTTCCGACGAGGTGGAACAACCCTACGCGGGTCACTACTATAAGAAAACAGGCCGCTTTATCTGTGTCGATCATCCCGAGACGGGATTGACAGCGGTATCAGAAGTCGCCCTGGCGGATGAATTCAAAAAGAGCTTCGGTCTCGATTCCGTTCCACCCGTTTCCGGCATCAGCATCGAGGTTGATACCACCGCCTCAAAAAATGACGGCAGGGCGGCATCTTTCCTCCAGCGCATTGAATTTCTGAACTAGCTTTTTGCGTGTGCACAAGACTGGATCCCGGCGCTATATTTCGACTTTTGGATGAGTTCAACAAGGGCAGCAAGACACCAGGGATATTGCATGGTGAGGCCGGATGAAAATCTCTGACCGTGGCCACCGCGACCGCCTCGCCGTGGTGCAGGCCATGCAGGATCTCATCGCAAAAAGGCTGACCGCGGGAACCTCGGGCAATATCTCTATTCGAACCGAAGGCGGCATGCTGATCACGCCGACCGGGCTTGCCCCTGCCCTGCTGCTGCCGGAACACATCGTGGCCATCGGCCTCGACGGCGGGGCGGCGCAGGACCAGCTCACACCATCCAGCGAATGGCAGATGCATGCGGACGTTTATCGGCAGAAGCCCGAGGTCAGGGCGATCGTGCATTGCCACTCCCCTTACGCGACCATTCTCGCCTGTGCGCGCAAGCCGATTCCTCCCCTGCATTACATGGTGGCCGCCGCCGGCAGCTACGGCATTCCCCTGGCGGACTACGCCACCTTCGGCAGCAGGGAACTGTCCAGGGCAAACCTTGAGGCGCTGTCCGGCTCCATGGCCTGCCTGCTGGCCAACCACGGCCAGCTGGCTACGGGGTCGAACCTGGACGGGGCGTTAAAACTGGCAGAACTGGTGGAAGAACTGGCCCACTGTTACTGGGGCACGCTGGCTATCGGGGGTCCGCACATCCTCGACACGCCCCAGATGGATGCTGTAATGGCCGCTTTCGCCAGCTATGGCCAGCAGAAGCTCCCCGACGCGGGAGAGGATTAGAGCGCCGGGCCGGGCTGTTTCATGCCGCAGTCACCGCGTGATTGAGCAGCTGGCCGTAGCCCCGAAAGACCGGCACCGAATCCAGGGCCCCGCGCTGCTTGAGATGAGCGCGCAGCGCGGCCAGCCGGTAACAGGGTACGCTGGCCATGAAGTGGTGCTCCAGGTGGTAGTTGACCCCGTTGGGCGCGAAAATCAGGCGCTGCCACCAGGGTGCCTCCACGGTGCGAGTGTTCATGCGCGGGTCCGGGTCGTACAAATCCGGCACGGCCGCGTGCTCCGCCACCTGCCGAATGCGGATGATCAACATGAAGAAGGTGAGGAAGGCGCCCAGCCAGACCAGGTAGGCCCAGCCGATGCCGGCCGCCAGCAGCGCCAGCAACAGCAGCAACTGCACCGAAAGCTGGCGCAGCAGTGGCAGCGAACTCTCCCGCGTTTCCCTGCTGATGACGCCCGACGCACCCCGGAAAATGGAGCCGAGGAGTTTGATCCCCGTCTGCCCGCTGAGATCGCGCAGTGCCTTGCGCCGGAAACTGTCCCGGGAAACCGGGTAAGCCGCATAGTTCGGCAGGTCCGGATCCTCCCGGGTACCCGCGTAGCGGTGGTGTGCGAGGTGACCCCGGGCGTAGGCCGGCAGGTCGTTGAACACTGGGGCCGCGCACAGCCACTGCCCCACCACATCGTTCAGCCAGGGTGTGGCAAACAAGGTGCGATGCCCCGCTTCATGCATCAGCACCGACAGCCCCAACTGCCGCCCCGCCAGCAGTATCATGGCAAGCAATATGGTCAGTGGATTGGTCCACGTCCCTACCGCGGCAAATATCAGGGCAATCATGCACCAGTTGCCCAGCACCAGGCGCCAGGCATGCAGGTCGCTCTTGGCGGTGAATAGGGCGATCTCTTCCCGGCTGAGGTAGTCGCTGATCTTCATATGGCCTTCACTCTCCGCTCACCTGGCCGGCAGGCAGCCCCTGCCGCCCTGTTTCGAGTCGATTTGTCGAGAAAATGCGGTAACTGACGCGCCATCCCGCGGCGGTCCTTACCACCCGATCATAATATGAGCCGTAGAACACCCGGTGTCCAGGCCCTTCCTTGCGCGAGCTGATCGGGAAAATGCCGCGGGACAACAGCGTTACCTGACCCCCCTCTTCCCGGACATGGATATTGGTGATGAGATGGGCCAGCGGGTGCCGCCCTTCATTCTCCATGTACTGCCGTATCCTGCCAAGTCCCTCCATGGTGACGAGTCCTACCACCTCGAATACCGCCTCCGCCGTGAAGACTGCATCAAGCCCGGCCCAGTTGCGGTCATCGACCAGATCGCCGTAGCGGCCTGCCAGTTCGTATAAATCTAATCTATCCTGAATCGAAATAGCCATGATCCGGCAGGCTCCTTGGGCCCGTTCTCCGGGACTTACCCGGAACAGAACACTTCATCCCGGTCTCCGGGTGAAACGGTACAATCCTAAAACACCAACCAGGTCGGGTCCTGCTGCCCGTCCGCTCCCGGGGAGATACTGCTCGCACGAGCACATGGTATATTACCGTTCGCCTGCCTCGTGCGGTACCCGGCTAGCACCTCGACAGCGGGTGTATCGGGATCAAATCCAAACCAATACTGCAGGGTAAGCACCCGTGTGGCAACCCTACCAGGCACAAGAGGAATTAATGATAAGCGCCCGATCAGGGAGGATAAAAATAAGCCACTTTGCCAATGCGTCCCGTGAGTATTTGCAGCTGGTTAACGGTCTGTTCAAGGATATATTGTCACGGTATACGAAAGACACCGTCAGAATACTTGTGGCATCGGCCGCGAGCCTGGGCTGCCAGTTACTGGCGTTGGCCATGCTGGTCACGTATCTGAGGGCACTGGAAAGCAACGAGTTACTGCTCGGTCTTACCCCCAGGACATCCATGACCTTATTCGGCATGGTTGCAGCTTGTACGATCTTCCTGTTCGTGACATTTGCTGTGTTGGAGTTCAAGTCCAATATGGCCATACTCCATCTGTGCCGGCGTTACCAGGTTCTAGGTGCGCATCAGGTTATGTCCATCGCGAGCAAGCTTCCGCACTGGTTCAAGCCCGAAGGTCCCGGGCAAATCTCGATGATGCACCTGAGGCAAATTCTGTCGGTCGACGTCAATCACCGCAGCCGCATGGCGCGGATACTGATGCGTGCACTGATCCCTGCCGCCCGGCTCATCCTGAGCGCAGCGGGAATCCTCTATATCAGCGTGGAGTTTTCCCTCCTGATTTTCGTAGTCGTCGGCATTCCCGTCGGTGGCCTGTACTGGGTTGGAAAGCGTATCGCCGACACGGTCACCGCGCGTGAAAGTGAGCCTTCGTCGGCGTTTCAGAAACAGGCGGATATGCTTGCCAAGAGTTGGGCGAGCGGCGAGCACATCGAGCACCCCACTTCCGGGGAAGAGGCTCCGTTGGTGTGGAACGACAAGGCGAATTCCCGGTTTTTTATCAGGATGGAGGCCAAATCCCTCGGCCAATTCCTCCTGAACATGGCAAATACATTGGGGATTATTGTGCTCATGCTGTCCCTGGGATTTTGGTTGTTGCGGGAGCACCAGGACAACTGGAGTCTCTGGATAACCTATCTGGTCGCCCTGCGATTCTTCCTGACCAGCCTGAACAGAATCGGGCAATCAGTGGTGCAGACGTCCAAATTCAGCCGGCAAGTGCGACGGCTGTCGGAATTTCTCGCTGCAGCATCGTCGGCCGTTGCCAGCACTGACCCGTTGACAATTTCCTGCCCCCAGAAAGTCGCCAGCGCGTACCAGGGCCGCTACTCCGCTCAGGAGGAGGATGATTTCGACAACGATGATTGAGTTTTTCCGGGGTAAGCGAGCCACAATTACCGAACAGGATTGTCCCCCGCGGCATTACTGCTCAAACTGGTACTTGAAGTACTCGATATCCTCCCGGTACATTTCTTCGACCATATCCCGGGTACGCGGGGTGTAGTAACTGGCATAATGGCTCTTGGTGGCTCTGTTTATGTGAGAAATTCCGATTCGCCCCATGCCGAGTCGCCCGGTAAGCCAATCGAGAGTGTCCTGCACGTCTTCCAACTGACCCACGTGATCTACCAGTAAACTCCCGTCGAGATCGGTCAACTTGGACAGCTGGCTGCGTGCGGCACCTGTCTGCTGATATTTTATCCAGCGATTGGATAACCAGGCTTCAAATCCCAAATCATGAAATTTTCGGGTGGTCCCCCGCCTGACCCTGTCCAGGAAATTGGGTTTCAAATCCTGATGCGTGAAAAAGTACTGTGACACCGTACGCGCCCAGGGGTTGCGTACCAGTGATAGTTTCAGACAACGTGAAAATTCTTCATCCCCAAGGATATACTTCAGCTGGATGGCCGAGAGGTGCTTCGCCCGGGCCGGCCTCGGGTCACCAATCTCATCGAGTTGATAGCGGCGGCGAAACCGTTTCGTGATTACCTCCCTGCGGAGCTGCAGCTCCCCCTCATGCTTTTTCTGCAGTTCCTCTAGGGCTTGGATAAAACTGGTGGAGCCCGTTTTGGGTATGGCTACATAAATTATTCCAAGGGATTTCGAATAGGGCATCTGCGGACCTGCCAGGACATAGCTATGGGACGCTGGTAAGTCATAGTTTGACTCATAAATCTTCCCTGCGAGACAGAAAGTAGGCCTCAACTTCACGGCGCATGTCGGCCTTCGTTCCGGACCACTCCAGGCAACCATCGGTGTCCTGTATCAAATCCGTCCCGGGGTCGAAGTCGTGCCGATACAGGATATCATGCCGGGTCGTATAGCCCCTATCGCTGCGCTGCCCATGGTACATATCATGAATATGCAAGCGCGCGTAATCCAGTGAACCACCGACAGCGCCAGACCACGAATGAGCCCAACTCCTATAATTCTCGCTCAATGCGGCAGACCAGTTCCGATGTCCGCAGGCTTTGCAGGCAATTTTGGAACGGGTCAAATCCGCAAAGCGTTTGTCGCCCAGGCTCTCTGCAAAACTCGCCACCAGCATCAGTTTATCCGCGCCACCCACCACGGCATGTTCGAACAGCAAGGACTTTTCCAGTACTTCTGCCCGGGCGGCCCAACCGAATCCCGACTGCCCCCCCTTCAGCATTCCCCTGAGCAAATTCCGCATATTCCTTGGCGACTGCTCAAAAAGGCGACCGCTTTCCAGAAAATATTTTACAGCAGAAGGCGCGGCCATTATCGCGCCATGCCGATGGGCGTGTATGTCAATGGTATCGAATACCTGACACAGGTTGGCATTTTCCAGTCGGCTGGCCACTTCAAAAGGCCAGTCGGGGTCTTCAAATCCAATATCTCCATCCAACCAGGCAATTTTACGCACGCCATCGGCCAGGAGTCGCTTGATACCGATGTTAAGCAGGCGTTCCTTGTGCCACAGCACAGAATCGCTACGCAACTGGATAATGTCATCGTGGTCAGTTATTTCAAACGGCGCTTCTCCGAAGGCAAGTTCTACTACCAGGCTTCGCACACCACTGGCCTTGATGCCAGCGAGAAAGTTGCGATAGTTTTTTACCCGTAGCCTGGAACCGCCTGGATTGAACAAGCAGGACACAACCGCCAGTTCATCCGACGGAAGCGGCCGGGATGTGGCAGCTCTTCGCACCTTATTTTGACTTTGGCTCGAGGGGGCCATGCTCCTTAGTGTACGATGCAACCGGTAGAGCGCAGTTCTCGCCAAAGGGGAGTTCTGCAACTGTTCCGGTGCCAGTCTTCGCTTGATCCTCCTTGCCACGACTAGCGGAGATCCCAGCCCGGCTGCCCTAACCCCGCCGGCAACAGGCTTTCTTGCGACGGTCACATGACTGCACGCCTGACAGACCACCCCGTGTTTCATGCGACGGATCGCATTAAGAACCTCGGCATCTTCTGGTGTGTAACGTTGACGATTGGCATGCGGGAAATCCTCATTTGGTACCGGCACAGCCAGGAATTGGCACAACTTGGCCCAGCCATCCCCTTTTTCGATATCCATCACAAGCAAGCGCCCGGTTCCCGCGAAGTACTCGATCACTTCCTGGTTGTAGCGCTGGTAGCTATCAATCATCGAATCTCTCGTGGGCTGATGAATTCGCAAGTGCAGCTGATAGCGAGGCAAGGCCTCGGGCTTGGTGATTGTGATCCAGCGCTCGGTGGAGCGCCACCAGGATTCCGGATCGCGTACGGTCAGTATGAACAGGCTATCCGGAAATCGCTCATACAGTTTCCGGTACATGCTCCACATATTCCACGGCCTGTCCTCGAACGAACGATAGTTCTCGGCAAGCTTGAGCATAGCCTGGTAGTTCTTGTCTTCGTAAAACCGCCGTATCTCCTTTCTGACCTCCGGGCTGTAGGTTTTTGGGGAAGCGATGGGGAACAGTCCCAGCCTTTCGAAGCAGTGCTTGATGGTCGAAGTGCCGGTCTTATTCATACCGACACAAAAAACCCTCGGGGAATATTGGGGTTCGGCGCTCATAATTCCAATTCCTTAGAAATAGGTGCCCGCCTGTCAGCCGGCCCAACACCATCAGCTGATTGCGGAATGCTTACAGGGAATAACTCGGCCAGACCAATGGCACGCTCTCCACCGCCAGCGTAAAACAGATACAACCTGCCTTCGTCCTGGAAAATGAATGGGTCCCTGAGGGCATTTTCCAGCTTGAATTGAGCACCTTTCTTCGATGCTGCCAGGGGTACTCCCGCGCCCTCCCAGGTTAGCTCTGGGCGGAGAATCTCAGTGGGAGGCTCTTGTGGTGGGTGGCGCATCCAGTCGGGTTGCCCGACGTCGATACGTGTAGCCAGAATCCGCTCTGGAGCATCACCGATGACAGTAAAGAAAACGTACAGGGTAGTCCCCGACAGATACACGGTCATATGCCTAATGTCCATGAGACGGTGCGAGCTGCCGGCCCTTGCTTCAGCACCGGGTTCAGGAAACGCCAGTATGCGCGTTTTCTGCATTTGCCATAAGTCGCTTTCGTAATCGAAATCCGACGGGGTAGCCCAGGCTGTGAGTGGATCATGCGCAGTGTAATGCCACTCATCCGTCAGCCCCTGCAGGATTCCTCTAACACTAAGTACGCGCAAATAGGCTCCGGCAAGGATAACGGGTTGTATCCAGGGCCTGAACTCCAACCCCCAGCGGGATGTTGCAACAAAGGTTTTCTGCAGAGCCTTCCGCTGACCCTCGTACTCAACGGGGCCATGGAAATACATGATGATACGTTTCGATTCGTCGTCCACATGAACGTCCGGGGAGGCGATATGCTTGACGATCGTCAGGCCATTGCCAAGCGGCAACTCCCGGGCGACCCCCATATCCAGCACCCCGCGCCGACCATCCGGCACAGTCGAGTCGGCGTGATACAGTTGCCACGGCCCCTCCACCGTACGGGCCCAGGCCATACGAATGTATCTTCCCTTGTGATGGGCGAAATACATGTAGTAACGGGCCTGCGGGTCGGCGCGCTCCTCCGGCGGTATCCAGTCCGGCACACGTATTACGGAGGGCCCGTTGATATTCCCGCCATCCTCGCCCACGCCGAGCAGTGCAAATTCCCGCTTGCTAACAATGGGCTCACCCTGATTCAGCCGCTCGACCCTAAACTCCTGGGCGCTGGCGCAGCAACTGAACAGCAATAGCCCATGACAAAGTAGCTTGAGCAGAGAATTTTCTCTTTTGGACCATGGTTTGATTTCAGCCGGCGAGGCTTCGGCTGGCCAGCCTGCCGCTGCGCAGTCACTCTGAAGAGCCAGCAGCGGTGTCGCGGCTATACGGCAGGTCAACCAGCTGCATTGTAAGGGCGCTTACGCCCATTATCCAGCGCTCGCGGTAAAGCCCACCGGGATCTCTATCTACTTCACTGGCAGCGACGGCGCGTATTAACTGATAATTACGGTCAGGCCGAGGCAGCGAGTCGATTTTCCTACTGTCGACGAAGCCGACCCGGAATATTTCGCTAGATTCCTCGCGCGGCCGGGTGATGTGCAAGTCTACATGCGAGGAGTCCTTCACCATGTTCGCCCGGTGGATGGGCTGTTGAAAGCGGGGCTTGGGTGGCCTGTAAATCTATCGCCAAGTTGCACCTGAATTCCATTACGCGCGATGCAAACCGATGCTGCCCTACTGCAGGCCGGTATCACCTATTCCCACGGAGCGACCATCTTCGCCCAGTTGCTCGATATTGTCCCCGGTCAGTGCCTGAAGGAAACTCTCGATATCCTGCAGCTGGGCCGGGCTGAGGTCGAGTGGTTGCAAGAGGGGATCGAGGTCCGCATGTGGCACTGCTCCCTCATTGTAGTAGCGCAGGACACTGGCCAGGTCCGGCAGCGAGCCGTCATGCATATAGGGTGCCGTAAGGGCGATGTTGCGCAGGGAAGGCGTCAGGTAGTGCCAGCGATCCTCGGCCTTGCCGGTAGCCTCGTAGCGGCCCAGGTCACTCGCAGCCGGTCTGGCGAAGCTCACTTCGGGTACCACTTCGACTCCCGGTGCAATGCGCACCTTCCCCGTATCGGTATTGAGAGGCAGCATCGCCCGGGCATAGCCGATGCCGGTATCGTGAAAGGCGCCATCGCTGAACAGGGCGTGATCGCCGCCAATAGTATGGCAGCGCACGCAGCCGGCGCTATTAAACAGGACAAAGCCACGCCTGGCGGACTCGCCAAGGGCCTGATCATCCTTGCCAAAGTACCAGCGGTCGAAAGCCGAACCGGCAGAGACCAAGGTGCGCTGATAGCTGGCAAGGGCCTGCCCGATGGTCTCAATGCCGGGACCCCTGCCAAACGCGGCTTCGAAGAGGCCGCGATAATCTGCGGCGTCGCGCAAGGTTTCAATCACGAAACCCACCGACGGATTCGCCATTTCGTTCTCACTGAGCAGAGGCTGCCAAACCTGGTTCTCCAGGCTGAACTCCCGCCCGTCGTGAAACAGTCGCTGGCGATAGCCCACGTTGTAGAGCGAGGGCGCATTGCGCTTGACGAAACGTCCCTCGATACCCACAGGTGTGCGCATTTCGTTCTGGGTAAAGCCCTGCTCGGGGATATGACACATGGCGCAGGACAAGGTACGGTTGAATGACAGGCGCCGATCGAAAAACAACTTTCGCCCCAGGTCGACTCTCGCCCGGCTGGGCGGGTTGTCCGCCGGCAACGCCATGGCGGGCAGGCCCAGGGGTGAACCGTCGACGGGTACCGTTGCGAGGTGCGCCCCGGTGCCCGCAGCGGCCAGGACCCGGGAGGCAGGAACGGGGAGCTCAGCGAGGGCAGGACTCGCCGGCACGGCAAGACACGCCACCAGCGCCAGCAGCTGCCATCGAACTGGTCCCGCGCGTTGTCCGGATCCAGCCATTTTTTTGCTATTTCACCATTTTGGTCTATGCTTTCAGGCGCTCAAGTATAAGAGGATTGCAGCATGCGGTGGATATTATTACTTGTCGCGCTGGCGGCAAACCAGTGGGCTTTGGCAGACGAGACCTGCATGTCCCCGTACATGGCCAAAATCACGGGCCAGGAAGATTTCGTCTACGTCTGGACCCTCGGGGTTGAAGGCGTGGGGGACGAGCAGGACAAGCTGGTCACCGTGGATGTCAATCCGAAGTCAGCCAATTACGGCAAGGTGGTCAGCAGCCTGTCAGTGGGCGGACGCAATGAGGCCCATCACACCGGCCTCAGCGACGACAGGCGCTATCTGTGGGCGTCCACCCTGGACACCAGTAAAATTTTCATATTCGACGTCCACACCGACCCTGCCAAACCAACACTGCACAAGACCATCAGTGACTTTGTCGCCAAAAGCGGCGGGGTGGTTGGCCCGCACACAAGTTACGCCCTGCCCGGCCGCATGATGCTCACCGGCCTTTCCAATAACCGCGACCACGGTGGGCGCACGGCGCTGGTGGAGTACACCAATGCCGGCGACTACATCGTGACGCACTGGATGCCCACTGACGACAACCTGCAAGGCGCCGTCAAATCCGGCCAATTTGCCGACGGCTACGGTTACGATGTGCGCGCCCTGCCCCGGAAGAACATCATGGTGACCTCATCCTTCACGGGCTGGAACAACTACATGATGGACCTGGGCGTGCTCATGGCGGACGCCGAGGCAATGAAGGCCTTTGGCAACACGGTGGTCGTGTGGGATTTGCACGCCCGCCAGCCGAAGAAGATCCTGGATGTGCCCGGCGCGCCGCTGGAGCTGCGCTGTGCCTGGGGTGAAACCCACAACTACTGTTTTACCAGCACCGCGCTGACCTCCAAGGTGTGGCTCATCTATGAGGACGACAAGGGCGAGTGGCAGTCGAAACCGGTGGGGGATATCGGCGACGCGGCAAAAATCCCACTGCCGGTGGATATTTCCATCACCGCTGACGACTCCCGCCTGTGGGTCAATACCTGGAATGATGGCATGACCCGGCTCTACGACATCAGCGACCCGCACAATGCAAGGCAGATCTACTCGAAGAAGATCGGGGAACAAGTCAACATGGTGTCGCAGAGCTGGGATGGCAAGCGGGTTTACTATACCTCCTCACTGCTGGCCAACTGGGACAAGAAGGAACCCGCCGGGCCCGACCTGCAGTACCTGAAGGTATACGACTTCGACGGCAAGGAACTGAAAGAGACCATCAACATCGATTTTCTTGCCGCGAAACTGGGCGCGCCGCACCAGATGCGCTTCGGCGCCTACGCCCTGTACGGCGACAAAACCGCCAGCCGATGATGATCCTTCTCCCCCGGGCGGCGCTGCTCGCCGCCCTGCTTTGTTGCACGGCCGCCACCGCCGGGGCAGCGGGGCAGGTGCTCGACCCCGGCTACGGGTCGCCGCAATATCAACCGCCCGCCCCGGGCAGCTACCAGCTGCCGCCGCTGGGCATCGCGGCCGACGGCAAGGTGCTCAACGACCTCGGCGAACAGCTGGCGCTGCAGGATCTGATCGGAGACAAATTGGTATTGCTGGGCTTTATTTATACCCACTGCTCCGACATCAACGGCTGCCCGCTCGCCACCTTCGTGATGAAAAAGGTACAGGATCGGCTGGTGGAAGATGCCGACCTGGCACAACAGGTGCGCCTGATCAGCCTGAGTTTTGACCCTGCTCAGGATACCCCTGCGGCGCTGCACGACTACGCCGGGAACTTTCGCCGCAAAGACTTCGACTGGCAGTTCCTGACCACTGCGTCGGAGGCCGCGTTGCTGCCCATACTGGACGGCTATGGGCAATGGCGCCAGCGCGAATACGACAAGGATGGCAACTACACCGGCAGCATCTCCCACATACTGCGGGTCTTTCTCATCGATCGGCAGGGCCGGATCCGCAATATCTACAGCAGCGGTTTCCTGGACGCCGCCACGGTGATCAACGACCTGCGCACCCTCGCTACCGAGTCGCAAGCGGCACCAGGATCGTAATTACGGTTACTGTACAAACGGGAAGTGCGCGTCCCGATAGCGGTCGATGACCTCCGGCATATTCTGCAGGGTATTGGTGACGGATGTCACGGCGGCATAGTTGGCGACCCAGACCGGAATCCTGCCACCCGGGTCCCCATACACCTGGTAGGTCACCTCCACCCAGCCGTCGGCCTCGGGCCGCAACTGCCAGAAACCGCCGAAATCCGGTACTCGCACATACGGCGGGCTGGCGGGAATGAATTCCGGGAAGTTGCTGATGGTGATGGTGATGATCCCGGTAGCGGCCTGCTGCTGGTAGTCAAATCGCACCACTGTATCCCTGTCATGCATTGGCCAGGGTGCATCGACAATGCCGTACACATAGGCCTGCGCGTAGCCATTCTCTTGCAGTATTTTCGCGCCGCCGCTGCGATA
>JBFZEF010000211.1:0-2796 GCA_041307045.1 Halioglobus sp. | reverse complement strand
GACGTATACGGTGGGGCGCCGAGGCGCACGCCGATGGCATCGTAAATGGCGTTTGCTACGGCCGGGATCGTGGGCACCATGGCGTGCTCACCGATCCCGCGGGCTCCCCACGGGCCGTCGTCCTGGGCGACCTCGACGATGATCGCCTGGATCGAGCGCGGCACATCCGTGCTCGTGGCGATGCGGTAATCGACAAAGCTGGGATTCTGCAGCACGCCGTCTTTGAGCTGCAAGCTCTCAAATAAAGCCGTGCTCAAACCCTGGACAAAACCGCCTTCCATCTGGGCTCTGACCATGTCGGGGTTGATGGCTTTTCCCACGTCGAAAGCTGCCACGCCGCGCACGATTTCGACCTTGCCGGTTTCGATGTCGACTTCCACCTCCACTGCCTGGGCGCCGGTGGTGTAATGCACAACCGCCCGTGGGCCCTGTCCCGTCTGGGGATCCAGGCCAGTGACGTAGGTGGGCATGAAATTGCCGCGCCCCAGGACCGGGCCGCCGATCCAGCCCTGGTCGTCAGGCAGCGCTATCCCGTAGATGGCGATATTCTTCAGGGAGATCGACTCCTCGGATTTGTACGAGATGACTTTCCCGTCGATAATGTCCAGGTCTTCCACATTTTCAGACCAGGCTTTGGCAACCATGTCCAGGATTTGCTGCCGGGCGTCGCGAGCGGCTGCCGTGACCGCGTTGCCCATGCTCCAGGTCAGGCGGCTGGCGACCGTCTGCCACTCATACGGGCTGGAATCGGTGTTCACGGGTGTGGCTACCTTGACCCAGTCGGCAGGGACCCCCAGGCCAGCGGCTGCCATCTGGGCGGCGATGGTGAATGAGCCTTGCCCGAGTTCCTGGCCGCCCACACTGACCGTCACCGTGCCATCCTCATTAAGCGCCACCCTGGCACTCGAACCGGCGTTGGGCGGCATTGCCGGCGCCTTCCACATCAGGGCGATGCCCTTGCCGCGGCGTTTGTTGGGCGCGCTGGGCGGGCTCTTCTTGCCCCAGTTGATCGCCTCGGCTGCCTTTTCCAGGCACTCCGAAAGACCGGTTGGGTGCATGGTCATGCCGGTCACCAGGGTGCAGCCTGTTTTCACGCAGTTGATCTTGCGGAACTCGACCGGGTCCATGCCGATTGCCAGTGCGAGCTCGTCGATGCACTGCTCCAGGCCGGCGTGCATCTCGGGCATACCGAAGCCGCGCATCGGGCCTCCGACCGGGTGGTTAGTATAGACGCAGAAGCTGTCCGTCTTGACGTTGGGCACGTCGTATGGGCCACTGCTGCTGTAGCCCGAGGCGCGGGTGATATTCACGCCATACTCGGTGTAGGCGCCGCCATCCCAGTAGAAGCGGTTTTCCATGGCCAGCAGGCGCCCGTCCTTATCGCAGCCCATCTTGAAATAGGCGACCAGCCCCTGGCGGACGAAGGCGGTGTAAAACTCCTCTTCGCGCGTCAGGCGCAGCTTGACCGGGCGGCCGCGGGTTTTGGTGGCAATGACGACCGCCAGGGCTTCCATGCTGACCCCGGCCTTGCAGCCGAAGCCCCCGCCCACGTAAGGAGCGATCACCTGCACATCCGAGGGCGATTTTCCCAGGGCGCTGGCGATCAGGCTGCGTTGGGCGAAGGGCGACTGCGAGCTGCCCCATAACGTGACCTTACCTTCGTCGTCGACTTTTGCCGTGGCAATGTGCGGCTCGATGGGGACATGCTGGATGTGCGGGATGCGGTACTTGTGCTCGACGATGGCCGCGCAGCCAGCCCAGGCGCTATCCACGTCGCCCTTGCGGATGCGGAAGTGGTTGGAGATATTTGTGCCGGGTTGGGGAAAGATAAAATTGGCAACCTTGTACTGGCCCAGGTCCGGGTGAAGCAGAGGAGCTTCCGAGCTGGCGCCGAATTCCGGATCGAAGACGCCGGGCAGGGGTTCGTATTCAACATCGATCAGGTCGAGGGCTTTTTCGGCGATCTCTTCACTGACCGCGGCTACCCCGGCGATGGGATCGCCAACGTAGCGAACCCGTTCGCGGCAGAAAATGTGGCGGTCCTGCAGGTAAAGCCCGATGAAACCAGGATACTGCTCGCCGGTAACCACCGCTTTCACCCCTGGAAGCGCCTTAGCTTTGCTGCAGTCAATTTTCAGAATGCGAGCGTGAGGCAACGGGCTGCGCTTGATCCGGGCATAGAGCAAGCCAGGACCGAACTGCAGATCGTCGGCGAACAGGGCAGCCCCGGTGACCTTCTCATGAGCGTCGACCCGGGGTACGTTTTCCCCGATCGGACTAGGAATTTTCTTGGGTGAGGTGATAGTTGTCATGCTCATCTCCTGGTGTCAGGGCTGCTTACAGCAGCTTTTTGGCTGCCGGCCGCTTATTGACCGCCGGCCGCATTTTGGCTGCCCGCCGCATTTTGGCCGCATCCTGCTCGCGCCCGGCTGCTTCATGGACGGCCTCGATGATCCGCAGGTAGCCGGTGCAGCGGCACAGGTTTCCTACCAGGGCTTCGCGGATTTCATCCTCGCTCGGGTCAGGATTGCGGTTGAGCAAGCCGCGGGCTGAGATCAGGATGCCGGGTGTGCAGAAACCGCACTGGACACCGCCCTGGTTGATGATGGCTTCCTG
Source organism: Halioglobus sp. (assembly GCA_041307045.1). Lineage (GTDB taxonomy): Bacteria > Pseudomonadota > Gammaproteobacteria > Pseudomonadales > Halieaceae > JARRPM01. The sequence goes on along the minus strand of JBFZEF010000211.1, from coordinate 180 downwards.
GACCGGATCGAGCACGCCGTCCTTTGCCAGGCCTTCGACGGTGATCACCGAGGCGCCTTCGCATTCTACGGCCAGGACCATGCAACTGTTGACGGGTTCGCCATTCAGCAGCACCGTGCAGGCGCCGCACTCGCCGGCCGAGCAGCCGTTCTTCGTCCCGGTCAATGACAGCTTCTCACG
>JBFZEF010000209.1:0-7830 GCA_041307045.1 Halioglobus sp. | reverse complement strand
CCGATCCACCCCCGACCACGACCAGTTCAAGCACTACCAGCTGGGCCTCGCATCCCTCACCTTTTCCAACCCCTACTCCTGGGAGCTGGGAAACAGGGCAAGGGGAGAGCTCAACAGCCTGGTGGCATCCACCAACCTCGTCTGGGGGATTCCCTCGTTCAGCGGCGCGCTGGCCCTGAAATCCGCGCCCAAGCCCATGACCAACGAGATCGTGGAACGGGAACTCGAAGGGCAGGCTGACGACAGACCCGGCAGCAGGCTGATGGACATCCTGTCGATCAAATGGCTTTCCGACAGCCGGCGCGGGATAACCCCCAGCCGGCACCTGGTGCCGATAAAAGACCCGGCAGGCAATGTGATCGTCTGGGAAAATCCGTATGCCCGGCCGCTGGTACAGACCTATACCCAGGCGCGTTTCGTTGCGAACTGGGAGCAGGCACTGGCTGCCCTGCGCCTTGGTGCGGCGGATCATCTCCACGTCGAGGCCGACCCCGGTGAATTCGCGGACCCTGATGCGCCGGGTGCTGATGACGAAATCGTGTTGAAAACTCTGAAGTCTTCGGACACCCGGTACCGCTTTATCGCCAACTCAGAGGCGGGCTTCTGGCTGTTCCTCGCCGATACCTGGCACCCGGGCTGGCGTGCGAGGATAGATGACCAACCGGTGCCGGTGTATCGGGCCCAGGTGCTGGGCAAAGCGATCTTTGTGCCGCCCGGGAAACACGGCGTGAAAATCTACTTCAAATCCGCCAGTTTCAGGCTGGGCGCCGCGATATCGGCGGTGGCGCTGTTGGGCCTGCTGGTTTACGCCGCGACCGTTTGCGGCAGGCGCGTGATGGCGCGCCGCCAGCGGCGCTGATCGACGCGAACTATTTCTGCAACTGGTAGGTGTAGGCGCCGGCGAAGGGAAAACGAAAACCCGCTGGCAGCAGCGCCTCATAGACCTGGCCCGCGCTGCTGAAAATCGTCGCCCCCAGTTTCTCCACCAGGTCGGAAGAATTGCGACGGGCGCCAATGGTGGTTTCAACCCGGGCAAAGCCGATAGCCCGACACATCCGCTCGAAGTGCGCGGGCGCAAAATCGTTGAGATGCATGGGCGCGTACATCAAGGGGCGCCGCAGCAGTTTGGCGAAGGGGAAAAAGGGCCGGGTGTAGGGGATGCGGATGATCGCCAGGCCCTCGCTGGCCAGCAGCCCGTGGATGCGCTGCATCATCGCGCGCGGGTCGAACACATGTTCCAGCACATAGAACGAGGTGATCACGTCGAAGCTGCCCGGCGCCAGGTCGAGGTCCTCGAAGTTGGCGGCGTGGGCTGTGATGTGCGGATAGTGTTCGCGACAATAGCCGATGGCATTGGACGAGGGGTCGACCCCGGTGGCCTCCCACCTGGACGCATCAAACTGGCTGAGAAAGTGCCCGTAGGAACTGCCGATGTCGAGGATTCTGCCAGTGTCCCGTTGGGCACTGACCTGGCGGTAGATGCTGGCAAAGATCGTGGACATTTCACCGCCCCAGGATTCCGGCAGGCCATCCTGGTCCGGATAGTACTCCTCGTAAAAATCCTTCAGGTCGGCCATGCACGGCCTGGGATTCACGAACACATAGCCGCAACCGGCACAGCGGGTGATTGCAAGATTGTTTTCCCTGGCCACAAGCGTGGCATCGCGTCCATCGCAGACCGCGCAGGGAAGTTTCTCGAGCGCCCTCTTCGGTGTATACGGCCGGTAAAAATAATTTTGGTTCATGGGCCGAAAGTATATAGGTTATAGTGATGCTGTCGAGCCGCGCGACACACAAATGACTCCCCATGAAACTGCTTGAAATACGTACTGATGCAGAGGAAATGCAGGCGTGTTCCCGCCTGCTGAACGCGGCATTTCCCCATGCGACGCACCACAGCGCCAGGTATCTTGAGTGGCTCTATCGCGACAACCCGGCCGGCACTGTCATTGGCTTTAACGCCTGGGAAGCGGACCAGCTCATCGGCCACTATGCCTGCATCCCGGTGGACCTGCGGCTGGACGGACAGGCCTGCCAGGGCCTGCTCGCGCTGCACACCGCCATGCACCCTGCGTATCGCAACGCCGGTGTGATTTACAGCCTCGCCCGGAAAACAATCAAGCTGGCCACTGAACAGGGCTATGCCTGTGTCTACGCCGTTGCAAACGCCGCCAGTACACCGATTTTCGTCAAGGCCCTCGGCTTCCAGTGCGTGTCGCCACTGACCGCGGCTGTCGGATGGCGCAGGCTGCGACCTGACTGGGGCGCTGCGCTGGCAGCCAATCGCTTCAGGCGCCACTGGAGCGCACCCGGTGCCAGCTGGCGCTGCGCTAACCCGAGCAGTGCTTCCGGCCTGCAGCCGGGCGACGAGGGCAGCATGGTGTTCACCGCAGCTACACCCTATCCGCTGGTGCATGCCTACGGCCTGATGCCTGTGGAATCAGCCCTGCCCGCCACCGGCAGGCCGGCCGGCCGCGGCCTGAAACTCTTCCTTGGGCTGCTGCCGCAGGGAACATGCCGCTTTACGGGCTACCTGCCCATTCCCGAGCGGCTGAAGCCCTCGCCCCTGAATTTCATCTACCGCCCACTGGGATCTGCCGCCCCCGCGCAACTGGAGCGCAACGACATCATCCTCGGCTGCCAGGATTTCGATGCCTATTAGCCCGGTGCCACTGCCGTGAACCTGTTTCTGTTTGCCCACCAGGATGATGAATACGGCGTCTATCCCGTGCTGGAAGAACTGGTCGCCGCAGGCGAGACGATACGCGTCGTTTACCTGACCAGCGGCACCCTCGATGGCCGACCATGCGCGCGGCGCAACCGCGAAAGTACCAGGGTACTGGCGCGGCTCGGGATACGCGGGCAGGACATCCTGTTCCTCGGGACGCAGCTTGGATTGCCGGATGGAAAATTGTGCCAGCACGTCGAGCGCGCAGCCCTGGCGCTGCTGGATCATTGCGGCGCTGCGAACCGCCCAACCCGCATCTACACGCCGGCATGGGAAGGGGGACACCAGGACCACGATGCCACCTGCATCATCGCCTGTTACCTGGCCCGGGCGTTTTCCTGCATCCAGGCGAGCCGCCAGTTTCCCCTTTACCACGGGCATGGGCTGCCGGGCAGCCTGTGGCGTACCTTCGCGCCACTGCCGGAAAACGGACCGGTGGCATCGACCCGGCTGGGCTGGCGGCAACGCCTGCGCTACCTGCGCCTGCCCCTGCTGTATCACTCCCAGTGGAAGACCTGGCTGGGACTGTATCCCCTGTACGCGCTGAACCTGCTGAGCCGCGGCCGACAGTACCTGCAGCCGTTAAGCCCGCAACGGCTGGGCCGGGCGCCACACCCGGGTCAATGTCTGTACGAGCGGCGCGGCTTCTGCAACAGGGAAGAGTTTGGGTATCACACGAAGGCGTTGGTTGATAAAATCACCGCTGATTGAAACAGCGCGGGCTCCGCCGTAGCGGCCGGGCCTGCCCTCCATCCACCGAGGCACCGCAATGCGCACACTGATCCTGCAGACCATGGCGGAAGTCGCCGAGAGCGCCGACTGCACCCTGGTCGACGACCTCGGTGATGCTACCGTGCTGCTGGAATCCGGTCTCGATTCCCTGGGTTTCGCCATCCTGGTCGCGCGGCTGGAGGAGGAGTTGGGCCGCGACCCTTTCACCGAGCGGGAAGAGGTGGTGTACCCCAGGACCCTGGGCGAGTTCATTGCCATTTATGAGCGGTGAAACCGCCTCGCTGCTGGGAATGATCGAGGCGCACCCGGAGCGGGCGCTGATCATTCACCACGACCAGCCATTCACACCGGGCTCACTGAGCCGGGCAGCTCGCGACATCAGGACCCGTCATCCGCAACTGCAGGGCGCGAATGTCGCCCTGCAGTGCGCCGATAGCGGCGACTTCCTGGTCCGCCTGATCGCGCTGGACGGCTTTGCCCGGGAGATACTCCTGTTGCCCCCGTGCCTGTCCGGGCCGGCGCTGAAAGGCACACTCAGCCGCGCGGGGAGCACCCACCTGCTCGATCACACCGGCGCAAACCCGGTCGCGCCGCCGTCACCGGCAGCTGCAGCCGGCGGCGAGACGCTGTGGCTGTTCACCACCTCCGGCACCACCGGGGAGCCCAAGGTGTTTTCCCATACCCTGCGCAGCCTCACGGTCAGTACCCGGGCAGGCCGCGGCGGCGCGCGCGAGTGCCGCTGGGGGCTTGCCTACCAGCCCCATCGCTTCGCCGGTATCCAGGTCGTGCTGCAGGCACTGGCCAGCGGCAATGTGCTGGTGCTGCCCCCGTCGGGGGATATCAAAGCCAGCATGGAGGCGTTTGCCAGGCACCAGGTCAACACACTCTCGGCCACACCGTCCCAATGGCGCAACTTTCTCAGCCACGGCGCCCTGCGCGGATGCGCCCTCGAGCAGATTACCCTGGGCGGGGAAATCGCCGACCAGGCGATCCTCAGCGCGTTGGCGCGGCAATTTCCGGCTGCCCGTATCGTGCATATCTACGCATCCACCGAGGCCGGGGTCGGTTTCTCGGTCGCCGATGGCAGGGCGGGCTTTCCTGTCGCCTGGCTGGACCAGGGCCCGCCCCTGCAGCTGAGAATGTCCGCCGGCGGTTCACTCCTGATCAGGAGCCCCGCCCTGTCCCGCAGTGAAGCACTGCTGCCGCGCCTGACTGCAGACGGCTATCTCGACACCCAGGACCAGGTCATCGCCAGCGGGGACAGGGTCTATTTCCTGGGCAGGGCATCCGGCGTTATCAATGTCGGCGGCAACAAGGTTCATCCGGAGGAGGTGGAGAGCCTGGTGCGCGAAGTACCGGGCGTTCGCAATGCGCTGGTGAGCGGCAGGAGCAGCCCGATCATGGGCCAACTGGTGCTGCTTGAAGTGCAGGCGGACGACCTCTCTGCGGCCGCCTGCGCCGAGCTCAAGCGGCGGATTCGCGACCACTGCCGCCAGCACCTGCCAAAATACAAATTGCCCGCCCTGATCAACATCGTGCAGGAGCTGGCGGTGTCCGAATCCGGCAAGGTCGAGAGGAAGCACTGCGGATGAAAGTTGTGGTTGTCACCGGAGGTACCCGGGGGCTGGGCCTGGCCATCGTGCGCCGTCTGCTGGAAGAGGACTACCGGCTGGTGGCTGTCGGTCGCAATTGCAGCGGGGAACTCACCAGCCTCATACAGGAAAACCCCGGGCGGGTCAGCTTTGAAGCCTATGATTTTGCCGACACCGCGGGCATCCACGAATTCGCGCTCCACCTCGGGCGCCAGTACGGGCGCATCTACGGTCTGGTGAACAATGCCGCCCTGGGACATGACGGCATACTGGCGACCATGCACGAACAGGAAATTTCCGCGCTGCTGAAGGTCAATGTCGAGGCGCCCATACTGCTCACCAAGTACCTGTTGCGTCCCATGCTCATCAATCGCGGCGGGCGGGTCATCAATATCTCTTCCATCATGGCCGGGACCGGCTTCAGCGGCCTGGCCGTCTACGGCGCGACCAAGGCGGCGCTGGGCGGGTTTACCCGGTCCCTGGCGCGGGAGGTCGGCCGGGCCGGTATCACGGTAAATACAGTCGCCCCGGGATACATGCAGACGGACATGACCGGCAGCCTGCAGGGCGGGAAACTCGAGGCCATCAAGCGCAGGAGCCCGCTTGGAAAACTGGCGGGGGTCAGGGACGTGGCCGACGGCGTGGCTTACCTGATGGGAGAATCAGCCGCCATGGTCACCGGCATTACCTTGACTATCGACGCGGGCAGCACGGCATGACGGCTTGCGGGAACGGGAACCCGCGATGATTGCGGTCGTCATACCCTGCTACCGGGTGACCAGGTCGATCCTGCAGGTCATCGCCTCCATCGGCCCGGAGGTCGAGCTGATTTACGTTATCGATGATGCCTGCCCCGAGTCGTCCGGCAAGCTGGTGCAGGAACACTGCACCGATCCGCGGGTGCGGGTGATATTTCACGACCGCAACGAGGGTGTCGGCGGCGCGGTCATTTCCGGCTATCGCGCCGCAGTAGAGGACGGTGCCGATATCATCGTAAAACTTGACGGGGATGGCCAGATGGACGCCTCCCTGATTCCCTACTTCGTCGAGCCCATCCAGAGTGGCGAGGCGGACTACACCAAGGGCAATCGCTTCTATGAAATCGGCAGCGTCATGCGCATGCCGCCGATTCGCCTGGTCGGCAACGCCGGGCTGTCATTCCTGACCAAGCTGTCCTCGGGTTACTGGGGCCTGTTCGACCCGACCAACGGTTACACCGCGATTTGCGCCAGGGTCATACCCTACCTTCCGCTGGATAAAATCGAGCGCGGGTATTTTTTCGAGAGCGACATGCTGTTTCGCCTGAACACCCTGCGGGCGGTGGTGGTGGACCTGCCGGCCGACGCCATCTACGGCGACGAAATCTCGAACCTGAAGATCGCCCGGGAACTGCCCAGGTTTGCCTTGAAGAACCTGCGCAACTTCGGCAAGCGTATTGCCTACAACTACTTCATTCGCGATTTCAGCTTCGCCAGCCTGCAATTGCTCCTGGGCGTATGCCTGACGGGCTTTGGGGTGGTGTTCGGCCTGCTCAAGTGGTGGCAGGGCCTGCAAATGGAGTCACTGGCGAGCGCCGGCACCGTGATGCTGGCCGGTCTCAGCGTGATGATCGGCATGCAGATGCTGCTCGGTTTTTTACAGTACGATATTTCCAACCAACCCACTTTCGCTTTTCAACGCAAAATCAAACCGCGGGCCCTCGATCGCCAGGTGTCCAATCGCGGCGGGGCGCCAACATGATTCTGAGTCCAACCCAGTGGGCCGCCGTCATCTGCGTGGTCGGCATGAGCCTCGGCCAGGTACTGTTCAAGGTCAGCGCCAATTCACTCAACGCCTCGGGTTCCATCTTTGCACCCAGGACATTCATCATCCTGGCGGCAACCTTCGGGGTGTACGCCCTGGTTTCAGTGGGCTGGGTGTGGGTATTGCGCAAGGCCCACCTCGGGGAGGTTTTTCCTTTCTACTCCCTGGCCTACATCCTGGTGCCGCTGGCAAGCTACTACCTGTTCGATGAGCGCTTCAGTAACGGTTACCTGTTGGGCGTCGCACTCATAATCGCGGGCTTGTTGTTGTGCGGGCGCGGCTAGGCCCGGGCGGCTCTTTTTCAGGCAGTGCCGAGGGGTTTGGACAGGATGCCCTGCCCGGCGCTATCGACCAGAGAATCTGGCTGGTGGTGACAATGATTCCCGCGGGAAAAGTGGCTACCTACGGCGATGTCGCGCGCCAGGCGGGTATGCCCGGCGCCGCCCGGCGGGTAGGCCGGGCATTGCGCGCCCTGCCCGCGGACAGCGGCATCCCCTGGCACCGGGTGGTCAACGCGCAGGGCGAAATCGTCATTCCGGCCGGCAGCGCCACACAGCGCCGCCGGCTGGAAGCGGAGGGTGTCGGCTTTTGCACTGACACACGGCTCAAGCTGCGCCAGTACCGTTGGCTGCCGGCTTGATGTTGCGGCGCGCGACTGCAAGCGCCAGCTTCCCGCGGGAGGCCTGGCGCCAGGTGACGCTGGATGCGCCTGCGGAACTCGCGCTCTACGGCGCGCAAAATCGCGGCTTCCTCGAGGTGACAGTGGCCAATGACTCCGCGCAGGCGCTGATCCCCGGCGCCGACCATGCGATCGCGTTTTCCTTCCGGCTGCTCGATCAACGCGGGGAAATACTGCCTCTGGAAGGTATCCGCACGCCGCTTACCCGGGTGGTTGAAGCGGGTACCAGCCATACCCAGAAAGTCGCTGTCAGCATCCCCGCCGAACACATCGAGGCCGCAGCAGCCGTGCGGGTT
>JBFZEF010000207.1:0-10825 GCA_041307045.1 Halioglobus sp. | reverse complement strand
TGGTGGCAATCAGCGGTGGCGCCATGATCATGGCATCGCCGGTCTGGCGCACCATCAGGCCGCCGGAATTGGCCGTGTCGCGGCAGAAGACCGCACTCTCGGAATTGGGCGCCAGGCGTTCCCGGGAGCCCTTGTGCCTGACCAGTTCCACCGCGGCGAACATGCCGCGCCCCCGCACCTCGCCAACGATGCGGTGGTCTGCCAGTTCGCGCAGCCGGCGCTGGAAGTAGGGCGCGATCTCCTTCGCGGCCGTGTGGATGATATTGCTCTCGCGAAGGATGCGCAGGGTTGCCAGCCCGGCGGCACAGGCCGCCGGATGGCCTGAGTAGGTCAGGCCGTGGGCAAACTCGCCTCCGTGGGTGAGCAGCACGTTGGCAACCCGGTCACCCACCATTACCCCACCCAGCGGAATATAGCCGTTGGTAACGCCCTTGGCGAAGGTCAGCAGGTCCGGCTCCAGGTCGTAGGTCTCGCAGCCGAACCAGTTACCGGTGCGGCCAAAACCACAAATCACCTCGTCCATCACCAGCAGGATATCCCGCTCCCGGCAGATGCGCTTGATCTCGGGCCAGTAGGTATCGGGGGGAATGATCACGCCGCCCGAACCCTGCACGGGCTCAGCGATAGATGCCGCTACATTTTCCTGGCCCAGCTGGTCTATCTTGGCCTCCAGTTCCCGCGCCACGCGCAGGCCGAAATCCTCCGGGCTGTCATCGCCGCCCTCGACAAACCAGTGCGGCTGGTTGATGTGGTGGATATAGTCCAGGCCGTGGATCTGGGCGTGCATGGCGCTCATGCCGCCCAGTGAAGCCGCTGCTATGGTCGAGCCGTGGTAGGCGTTGCGGCGGCTGATGATTTGCTTCTTTGCGGGTTTGCCCAACAGCGCGTAATAGCGCTGGATCAGGCGGATATTGGTGTCGTTGGCTTCGGAGCCGGAATTGGTAAAGAACACATGGTTGAACTGGGGCGGGGTGACCTCCACCAGCGCTCTGGCCAGTTCCACCGCCGGCTGGTTGGAACACTTGAAAAAGTTGTTGTAGAAGGGCAGTTCCTGCAGCTGGGCATAGATGGCGTCCTTGATGCTCTGCTGGCTGTATCCCAAGTTGCAGCACCACAGGCCCGACATCCCATCCAGCATCTTGTGGCCGTCGCTGTCATAGATGTAAATGTGTTCGGCCCTGGACATGATGCGTCCGCCTTTCTTGCTGTAATCCTGCAGGTCGGTGAACGGGTGCAGGTGGTGGGCCTGGTCCAGTTGCTGCAGGCGGTGCGTGTTGGCTGTAGTGTTCATTGGCTTATCTCTTGGTTTCAGCGGGCTGATCGCGCGGTCGGGCTACCCTCATGTGTTATGGCTCTTGTGCGCCCGGCGTCGTTTAATAGTGTGACACAGTCGCCACAGTGGGGAATTACCCCTAAAGTGGTGGATTCAGGGCCAACGACAGCAGGAACCCAGGCAATGGCTGACAGTACAGAGATTTTGCAGGCGTTTCTGGCGCAGCACCCGGATATCGAGATCTTTGAAATCATCCTGCCGGACGTCTGCGGCGGCCTGCGGGGCAAGTGGCTGACCCGGGACAAGATTCACAGGGCGATGGCCGGCGAATTGAAGATGCCCCTGAGTTCACTGGCTTTTGATGTGTGGGGGCGCGACGCCGGGAGCCTGGTGTTCGAAACCGGGGATGGCGATGGTTTTTGCGTACCCGACCCCAGGACCCTGGCCATCGCGCCGTGGTTTGATCGCCCTACCGCCCAGGTCGTTGTCTCGATGCGCGAAGTCAGCGGTGAGCCCTGTGCCTATGACACGCGGCATATACTGCAGGCACTGGTGGACCGGTTTGCGGCCCTGGGGCTGACACCGGTGGTCGCGACCGAGATGGAATTTCACCTGTTGCGCGATGAATTCGACAGCCTGGGCCAGCCGGTGCACACCCAGACCGATTGTGTCGGCGGCAGGTTGGCCGGGGGGCAGACCTATGGCCTCGAGGCGATGGAAGGGATGGCGCCGCTGATGCACGCCATTCGCGATGCCTGTGTCGCCCAGAAGCTGCCTATCGATACCCTGATCAAGGAGTCGGGGCCCTCACAATACGAGATCAATCTTTACCACAGCCCCGACGCGCTGGTCGCCGCGGACCAGGCGATGTTATTGCGCCGGGTGATAAAAGCCCTGGCCCGCAAACACGGCCTGCGCGCCACCTTTATGGCGAAGCCCTTTGGGCAGCTGGCGGGCAACGGCATGCACGTGCATTGCAGCGTGCTCGACGCCCGGGGCAACAACGCTTTCGACGATGGCACCGGCAAGGGTAACGCGCTATTGCGCGAGGCGGTGGCGGGATGCCTCGCGGGAATGGCAGACAGCATGTTGCTGTTTGCGCCCAACCTCAATTCCTACCGGCGCTTCCAGCGCGGTACCCATGCACCCCTGGCGCCCTGCTGGGGCTACGAAAACCGCACGGTGTCGCTGCGCATTCCCGCCGATGCGCCCCATGCGACCCGGATCGAACATCGGGTGGCGGGCGCGGATGCCAACCCCTACCTCGCGATAGCGGCCATCCTGGCGGGTATCTTGCACGGCATCGAGAACAAGCTGCAGGCGCCGCCGCCACTTGCCGGCAACGCCTATGAAATGCTGGAACCAAGCCTGCCACGGTACTGGCCGGACGCCCTGGTGCGCTTTGCAAGCTCGGGGTTTATCGCCCACAATTTCGGCAGGGCATTCCAGAATGTCTACACGGTGCTGAAACAGCAGGAGATGGCCGACTTCGATGGCCAGGTCACACCGCTGGAATACCATACCTGCCTGTAGATCAGTCCTAAGTCCGACAGGCTCCTAGTCCCAGCTGTACCCGGTGCGCAGGCCAAACGTGCGCGGCCGGCGCGGGCCGAAGAACGCGTTGGGCTCCTTGCCGCCCAGGTTGTTCTGGCCGTCCCAGGTAAACTCGTCGGTAAGGTTTTCCACATAGGCTTCGACGAACCAGTTGGCGGCCGATGCGTAGCCGAAGCGCAATGCCATCTCCTGGTAGGCATCTATCCTGGTTTCGTCCAGGTCCTCCCAACCGCCGCCGCGCTCGGATTCCCAGATCACCTCGAAGTTGCTGGTGATATCGCCGCCCTCGACAGGGTACTTGCCGCTCAACACGAAAGAGCCGGAAAACTCGGGCGCCCAGAAAATACTGCTGCCTTCGCAGCCGCTGGGATCCGCCAGGGCGCAGGCATCTTCGATGCCGGTGGCTTCGCTGTCGAGGTAGCCCATTGACACGTAACCGGTGAAGTACTGTCCCAGCGCCGCAGTCACTGAACCCTCCAGGCCCCAGGATTCAATCTGGCCGACATTGGCTATTTTCGAGGCGCCGCTGTCGGTGGACACCGTGATCTGGAAATCGGTGTAGTCATAGTAATAGGCGACCAGGTCAAAATTGGCGCCGCCGTCGAACAGGGAGTCCTTGTAGCCGATCTCGTAGGAATCGACTTCTTCCGGCTCGACGGAATCCGGCAGGAATCCATCGGCTCTGGTGATGTCTACAATACCGATTGCAGATTCCCCCGCCGGATTGTCCGTCAGCGAGAACGTGCCGAATCCACCGGATTTGAACCCCGCCGTATAGCTGGCGAAGACCAGGGCGGTATCGGTCGGCATCCACTTGGTGATGAAGCGCGGGGTCCAGTCATTCCACGATTGGGTGTCCTCCAGCGGCTCCGCGGTCGAGTAGCCGAAGGCCCAGTAGGGCCCAAGCTGGCTCAGCGGCGTCGGCACCATGGTGCTGAACTGCTTTTCATCGTCGGTGTAGCGCACACCGCCCTCTACCTGCACTGTATCCGTGAGCTGGTAGGCGAGATTGAGATAGGCGCCCCAGCCCTCGTAATCGCCCTCGATGCGCGCGGTTTCCTCCAGCAGGCCGTTGGCGCTGGGGGCGAACTCGGAGCCGTAGTAGTTGTACAGGTCCTCGCAGCCGCTGAAGGTCATACCGGCATTGTTATAGTAGCCATAGTACTGGCAGAAGAAGTTTTCCTCGCCGGCGAAGCGGTAATCCGTGGTGATGTCTTCCTTGTAGTAGGAAACACCGGTATACCAGGACAGCGGCCCGTCGGTCTGGGAGGTCAGGCGCAGTTCCTGCTGGGCGTAATCACCGCTCTGGTCCTGGCGATAGGTTTCCAGGTTGAGGGGCGTGCCGTCGTAGTCCTCGTTGTAGTAGTAGTCGTGATCCTTGTAGCCGGTGTTGGAAGTCAGGCTGGCGAAGCCCAGGTCATAGTCGATACGCAGTCCCAGCGTGGTGATCATGGCATTGTCGTCATCCCCGCCGGCGCGGTCCACGTCGACCTCCTCGTCGGAGCCCCTCACATCGATCGGTCCCAGGGCCGCTTCCAGCGTGTCCCAGACATCGCCGCGGGTCACAGCCCGGTAGACGCTGCCGGACTGGTTGCGATTCTCGTATTCCGCGGTGGCGTAGACGCCGAGCTTGTCCGTCTCTGCGGTGCCTGACCAGCGCAGCCCCCAGTTGTTGTGGTCGATCAGGTCATCGGAAGGAAAATTATTCTGGGCAAAGCCGTCTTCATGCGAATAGTAGCCCGCCAGGCGCATGGCAAAGCTGTCATTGACAGGGATATTCACGGCCCCTTCCGTTTGCGCTATATCGCGCTCACCCACCTGGGCATCGATATAACCGTCGCTGCTGCCGATTTCAGCCCGCTGCGTGAACACGCTGAAGGCGCCACCGATGGAGTTGCGACCGAACAGGAAACCCTGAGGGCCGCGCAGCACCTCCGCCCGTTCCAGGTCGTACAGGGTGGTGACAGCTGAGCCGTTGCGCCCTTCGTACAGGTCGTTCTTGAAGAAAGCGGCGGAGGGATCCAGGCCGATACCGAAGTCCTGGGTGCGGATGCCGCGCACGCTGATCGCGTCGATAAAGCTGTCCTGGCTGTTGCCGCTGACCCCGGGGGTGAAACTGACCAGGTCCTTGACGTTGGTCAGGTTGGTCTCCCGGATGAAATCGCCCGACAGGGCGGTGATCGCCAGCGGCACATCCTGCACAGACTCGCTGCGCTTGGTGGCGGTGACGAACACCTCCTCGAGGGTCTGGGCGTAGCCCGGTGCGGTCATTGCGGAACTGAGGACCGCAGCTGATACGGCTGCGGCCAGATTGCGGCGTCGGTTGCGCATAGAAACAGCGTGCGGCCGGCGTCGGCTGGAATTGGTCATGGCATCCTCTCGAGTTTGTCCTGTCCTCGAAGCTTGCCACGATGACAGATATGTTACGAGTTAAAAATAGCGAGGACCCCGCCGGCTGCAAATACCCCTATGGGGTAGGGCGGGCGCCCGGGCTCGAAGGCTGCAGCGCGACCCCGGCGGCCGCGAGTGCCCGCAGCATCGGCTGCAACTGCGTCTCATAGCGCCGCCAGCGCCCTATGGAGCGGGTATGCGCCGGTTCGCGCACCTGCACCGCGCTGGCAGTGGACACCGCGCCGCCCTGCTCGTGGAAATTCAGGCAAGCGGGCTCCCAGGGCAATTCCAGGTAATCCAGCAGTGCCCGGGCATTCGGCTCCAGCCTCGCCACGGTGTCCTCGTAGCTGATATCGTAAAAACGTCCGGGAAAGCGCTCGCGCCAGACCTGCATCAAGCGGAGGTAGCGGGCGTGGTGGCGGGCCATCTCCAGCTGGTCATAGGAATGCAGATAGGCATCGGCAAACAACTGCTTGAAGCTGGCGAAGCAGGCATCCATGGGATCGCGCACCAGATGGACGATCCTGGCATTGGGCAGGGCCTTGAGAATCAGCGGGATCATCAGGAAGTTTTGCGGGAGCTTGTCCACATAGCGCGGCGAGCCGCCGCGCATCTTGCTGGTGGTCTGCAGGTAGAGGCCGGCTATTCTGCCTGCATCGAGTTCCTGGGCCGCGGCGAAAAGCTCCGCCGAGAATCGCCTGGGGTTGCGATAGTTGCTGAGGCGGCGCAATGCCAGGCCAAACTGTTGTAGCTCGCCGGCGGATTTCACCTGGGAGTGACTGGTGATGATGCGCTCTACCAGGGTGGTGCCGGTGCGCGGCTGTCCCAGCACGAAAATGGGAGAGGGATCCGGGTTGCCGCCGGCTGCGCGCTCGAACCAGTCGCGGGTGTAGTGCGCTTCCAGGAAGTCGAACATGGCTATCTCCGCCTGTTCGTCGAATTCCACGGTGGTCCGCCGCGCCGCCGCGCCCGCACTGAACGCCTCGAAGGCCTGCTCCCACTGCTGCAGGTCCTCGCGTTCCTTGCCGATGGCGTAGAGATAGAAGGCGCGCGCACGCGGATCCTCCCGGTGGCGCTGTTGCAGGGTCTCCATTTGTTCGATATGCGCGCTGTCGGTCGCCCTGGTGGAACTGGAGAGTCCCCAGTGGGCCTGGGGGCTGTCCGCGTTCTGGCTGACGATGGCGCTGAAGATCGCGTCTGCGCCCACCGTGTCTCCCCGGTAGACGAGATTGTTGGCCAGGTTGAGCATGAATGGCGCGTGATCGGGCCGCCTGGCGACGGCCCGGGCGAAAAAGGTCCCCGCGGCGGCGTGCTCTCCCATCAGTGAAAGCGTGGTACCGATCAGGTCAAGGACCATCGGTTCATCGGGCTTGATTCTCAGGGTTTCCCGCAGGGCGGCGTCGGCCAGGTTGACCTGTCCCTCGCTCATATAGAGCCTGGCAAGGTGCGCCCAGGCCGCCGCGTGGTCCCGGTCCAGCGTTACCACCGACTGGAAGGCGCTGAATGCGGTCTTGCGCTGCTGCGCTTCCAGGGCGACCAGGCCGACCAGGAAGTGGCCCGGAACCAGGTCGGCCTGCAGCGCCAGCGCCTGCTGGCAGCACTGCCCCGCGGCCTCGGTGTTGCCGCGGGAGAGTTCGGCAAAACCCCGCCTCAGCAGCTCCTGTATTTCCCCGGCAGGCGCCGGGTCAGTGGTGTTGGCCATCGGTGGCTCACGCCTGGAAAGGAGCTTGCATCATATTAAAAATGGGGTCGGATCGATTTAATTTTATTCAATCTGATCACATTTTTTCGCTCTGGCGGTAGACGGGGCGCCCGTCGAACCAGGTTTCCAGCACCAGCGTATCCGAAATCTCATCTGGCCTGCCCTCGTTGGCGAGGGCAATGATGTCCCGATCGAGGATGATGAAATCCGCTTTTTTGCCCGCTTCCAGCGAGCCGGTGATGTCATCCTGCTGCATCATCCGGGCGCCGTTGATGGTGTAGGCGTCGATGGCATCGAGGATGCCGATGCGCTCATCGGCGTTCAGCGGGCCATCACCGCTGTCTCTGGTCACGGCCATCTCGATATTCAGGAACGGCATTGGATCGGCACTGACGACCGGCGCGTCGGATCCCGCCGCCAGTACCCCGCCTGCCTCGAGGATCCAGCGGGCCGGGTAGGCCTGTTGCATGTAGTAGTTGGTGGGGTCGTACATGTCCTGCAGCGAGCCGATCCTGTCGATAAAGGGAATCACCGTGGCGTCATAGCCAAAGTCGCGGCTTGCCCAGGAGAAGGTAAAGGCCACGGGGATTTTGAGCGCTGCGATGCGCACACCGTCTTCGGGTGACACCAGCTGGGCGTGGGCGATGCTGTGGCGGTTGGTGGCTGGTTTGCCGGTGGTGACGGCGGCGATGGCGTCGGTGGCGACCTGTACGGCACGGTCGCCAATGGCGTGGAAGTGAACGCTGAAATCGTTGGCGACGGCGGCCTGGGTAAAGCCGAGCGTGGTATCGGTGGACTGGAAGGTGACGCCCTTTGATCGCGCGCACTGTGCGGGATAGAAACCATTGCGTTCGACAAAGGCGTCAACCTCGGCCCGGGTCAGGCCGGTGATGCCTGCGGCCCTGACCGACTTGCAGACTTCGCTGTGGGGGTCGACGTAACCGGACAGGATCAGCTCGCGGGTCGTCGGGTCCAGTGTGAACAGTGGCTGGTGGAAATATTTCAGCAACGCCCCGTTGGGAAGGCCCGGGGGATTGGACAGGGGGTTGCCTTCAATCACGCCATCGACGAAATACTTCAGGTGATCGGCCTTTATATTCTCGAGGGCGGCATATTTGTCGCGAGTGAGTTGCGCCTGCGCCATGATGGCGTCGATGTCCACCTTGCCGGCTGCGTCCTTGAAGTCATCGGGCTCGTAATGCTGGGCCAGGGTGATGCGCAGGGAGAGGTTGCCCTGGGTCGCGAGGCTGTCGTACACCGGGGCCAGCTCGGGATAGAATGCGGCCTCGAGCAGCGAGGTGATGCCGCGACTGTTGAACCAGGCGGGCATTTGGCCGGCTTCAGGTAGCAACGCTTCCACGTTTATGAGCACGGCACGAGTGACACCCAGCCGCTGGTAGACGGTTTCATGCACCTCGCCGCTGGGTTCGCCCCGGTTGTCCACGCCGACGAAGGGGGCGATATCGCTGAACGGCCCGGCCAGCGTGGCCGCGCTCAAACCCAGCTGCTCACCGGAGCGAGTCTGGGCACGGGCCAAACCTGCCGAGTTGGTGGCAAAGTGGTGGGAGTCGCTGCTCTCCAGCAGCAGTGGATGCTTCAGGGAGACGCGATCCAGCGCCGCGCGCAGGGTCTGCAGACCGTCCGCCGGTTTATTGCCATCGGAGAAATTCCAGTTCTTTACGACAAGCCACTCGCCGGGAGGGACCGCCAGGCGCTCCAGGCAGGCGGCCACGAAAGTCGCCAGCTGCGCCAGGTCAAGGGCAGCGTTCTCCAGGTCACAGCGATCAATCCGGATCGTCTCCACCGGGTGAACATGGGCGTCGTGCAGGCCGGGCAATACTCGCCTGCCCTGCAGGTCGGTCACGATTGTGTCATCACCAATCCATGTGCCGGCACTGTCATCGTCACCCACGAACAGGATACGGTCGCCGTCTACCGCCATCGCACTGGTCGTGCGCCGATCGGCGTCGGCGGTATAGATCGCGCCGTTCAGAAACACCCGCTCCGCCACGGGTGTGGCGACAGGTTCAGAGCTGTCCTGGCAGCAGGCCGCCAGGCTGCCAGCGAGGAAAATGGCCAGGGCCAGAGACGGTATTGGGTTCTTCATGCGCTCCAATTCATTGGCCGGCCGCTCGCGCGAATACAGGGTCCAGAAATGGGACCAGATCGAATAAATTTAAATCAATCTGACCCCATTTTCTTCTCGCCCCGGCGGTACACGGGCTGCCCGTCGAACCAGGTTTCCAATACCTGCGTCTCCGAAATCTTGTCTGCCCTGCCGTCGTTGGCAAGCGCAATGATGTCCTGATCGAGGACGATGAAGTCCGCTTTTTTGCCCGCCTCCAGCGAACCGGTGATGTCCTGCTGGTGCATCAACCGCGCGCCGCTGATGGTGTAGGCGTCGATCGCGTCGAGAATGGCCAGGCCCTCAGCCGCGTTCATCGGGCCCTCGCCCTCATCCCGGGTGACTGCCTTCTCGATGTTGTGAAATGGCCTGGGGTCGGCGGTGTCCACCGGCGCATCAGAGCCCCCGGCCGGAACGCCGCCTGCCGCCAGTATCGACTGGGCGGGGTAAGCCTGTTGCACATAGTAGTTTTCCGCTAGGTACATGTCCTGCAGCGAGCCGATCCGGTCGATGAAGGGAATCACCGTGACGTCATAGCCGAAATCGCGCACTGCCCAGGCATAGGTGAACGCCACCGGGATTTTTAATTCCGCGATCCGTGGGATGTCCTGGGGCGCCACCAGCTGGGCGTGAGCGATACTGTGGCGGTTGGTGGCGGGGGTACCGCTGGTCACCGCGGCAATCGTGTCGACAGCAGTGCGCACCGCCCGATCGCCGATGGCGTGAAAGTGTACACCCAGGTCGTTGGCGACTGCGGCCCTGGCAAAGCGCAGGGTGGTATCGGTGCTCTGGAACATCACGCCGTTGAGTTGCTGGCACTGGGCCGGATGGAAGCCGTTGGCGGTGGTGAAGGCGGCGATCTCCTCCCGCGATATTGCGACGCCATCACGCGCGGACACCGGCTTGCACGCCTCGCCATCCGGGTCGACATAGCCCTCGAGGGTGATGTCGCCGCTGCGTGCATCCTGGCGGTAGATCGGCTGGTGGAAGTCGCGCAACTGGGCGGCATTGGGCATGGTCGGCGGCGTGGAGACGGGGTTGCCCTCCATTACGCCATCGACGAAGTACTTCAGCTTGTCGGCCTTGACGTTGGCAACCCGGACGTACTTCTCCCGCGTCGCCCTGGCCGCGGCCATTATCCTGTCGATATCGATGCTGCCATCGGCGGCCTTGTAGGCATTGGGGTCGTAGTATTGGGCGAGGTTGACCCGCAGGGAGAGCTTGCCCTGTTCCACCAGTGCGTCGTACAGGGACGGCCCGGTGGGGTCGAAGGCGGCATCGAAAATGGAGGTAATGCCCAGGCTGTTCAGGCGCACCGGTATCTGGCCCGCTTCGGGAATCAGCGCGGCGACACTGCCGAGGATTGCGTGGCCCACGCCAAGAAATTTCGGCACATCCTCGTGCACTTCGCCATTGGGTTCACCCTCGGCATCCAGCCCGACATAGGGCGCGAGTTCGGCGAAAGGCCCGGCGAGGGTCGCCGCACTCAGGCCGAGCTTTTCACCTGCCGCAGTGGTGGCCAGGGCGAGGCCGGCGCTGTTGGTGGCGTTGTGGTGACCGTCGCTGCCGCCCAGCAGGATGGGGTGCCTGGCCGAGGCTTGATCCAGTGCCTGGCGCAGGGTCTTGAGATCTGCCGCGGGCCGGTTGTTCTCTGCAAAATTCCATTGCTTTACCACCAGCCACTCTCCCTCTGGCACCTTCAGCCGCTCTATGCAGGCCGCGGCAAAATCCGCCAGCTGTGCCAGGTCGACCGGTTCATTGTCCAGGTTGCAATCATCCA
>JBFZEF010000206.1:0-3278 GCA_041307045.1 Halioglobus sp. | reverse complement strand
ATCTATTCCACCCTCGGTCTGCCCGGTCGGGAAATGAGCATGGGCCTGCCTTCCCCGGAATACGAAATTCAGGTGCGCGGACCCGATGGTTCCCATGCGGCTTTCGGTGAGAGCGGCCGGCTGTGGATTCGTGGAATTCCAGGAGTTTCCCTGTTTCATTCGTATCTGGATAATCCGCAGGCTACGGCGGCAGCATTTGACGAGCAGGGCTGGTTCGACACCGGGGACATGGTGACTGCCACCGCGGACGGCTTTATCACTTTCAACGGTCGTTCCGGCGACATGTTGCGGGTAGGTGCGGAGAATGTCGCCGAGTCGGAGATCGAGCGCGTGGTAGCAGCCGTGCCCGGCGTGCTTGAGGTGGCTGTAGTCGGCAGGCCTGATCACATGCTCGACGAGGTTCCCGTTGCCTTCGTGGAAGCCCCGGGAATCGCCGGGGCGCAGGCACAGGCAGAATTCGCGGCCCGTGTCATAGACCATTGCCGGCAGCAACTGGCGGGCTTCAAGGTGCCGCGGGAGGTTTTCGTGGTCGCGCAGATACCGCGGGTGACCCTGGGTAAGCTCGACAAGAAGACCCTGCGCCAGAGATTGCGCGAACCGGCGCCACCCCAAACGACAGGAGACTAGGAATGTATCCCGACAAGCACAGCAAATCGGCCGCGCTGTACCAGCGCGCACTGTCGGTGATGCCAGGTGGAAACAGCCGCCACACGGTTTATTTCCCGCCTTACCCTGTCTACGTTGAGCGCGGCCAGGGTTGCCGGATCTGGGATGTTGATGGTGTGGAGCGAATCGACTGCATCAATAACTACTCGGCGCTCATCCACGGACACTGTCATCCACTGATTGTCGAGGCACTGCGTGAGCAGGCAGGCAAGAGTCTCTCGGTCGCATTGCCTACCGAGGCTGAGATCCGCCTTGCGGAACTGGTGACCGAGCGCGTGCCGGGCGTTGAACAGGTTCGTTTTGCCAACTCGGGTACCGAAGCGGTGATGTTCGCGGTGATGGCAGCTCGCGCCGCTACCGGGCGCAACAAGATTGCCAAAGTGGAGGGCGCCTACCACGGCAGTTACGATACGGTGGAAGTCAGTCTTTATCCCACACCCGACGCCTGGGGCCCGGGCGACGCGCCGCGGGGGGTTGCCCCCGCCGGCGTACACGAGGGTGCCCGCGCCAATACCATCGTGCTGCCCGCCAATAATGTGGAGGCCGGGCGACGGATCCTGCGCCAGCACGGCGATGACCTGGCAGGAGTCATCATCGATCCACTCACCAAGAACCTGGGCTTTCTCAGGGTCACACCGGAATTCCTGAGCATGGTGCGCGAGGAAACACGCGCGCTGGGTGCGATGCTGATCTTTGACGAGGTGTACAGTTTTCGGATGGGATATAACGGCGCGCAGGGCGAGCTTGGCGTTATTCCCGACCTCACGGCGCTGGGAAAAGTGATCGGTGGCGGTATGCCCATCGGCGCAGTCGGTGGCTCCAGGGCGTTGATGGAGGATCTGTTCGACCCCCGCGGTGGCGCCAAACTCTCCCATGGCGGTACCTTCAATGCCAACCCCATGACCATGGTGGCAGGTGCCGCGGCGATGGAGCTGTACGATCGCCCGGCGCACGATCGGCTGGCGAGCCTGGGCGAGCGCCTGCGCGCGGGCTTGCGTGAGTTGTTGAAGGTGACAGGGCGACCGGGGACTGTCACCGGAGCAGCATCGATGGTCGGGTTTTTCCACACCGATTCCCCGATCACCGACTACCGTTCCATGTTGCACACTATGATGACCGATCCCTCCGTGGGCCGCCTGGCTAATGAATTCTTCCGCCATATGCTCAACCACGGTGTATATA
This sequence comes from Halioglobus sp., assembly GCA_041307045.1. Classification (GTDB taxonomy): domain Bacteria; phylum Pseudomonadota; class Gammaproteobacteria; order Pseudomonadales; family Halieaceae; genus JARRPM01. The sequence continues at coordinate 1,430 of JBFZEF010000206.1, read as the reverse complement.
TGGCAAATCACGGCTTCATGGTGCTATCGACGCCCATGACCGAGGCTGATATCGATTTTATCCTGGACAAGGCAGAGCTTTCCCTGCGCTCGATGTCTGCCGAGGCCGCCTGAGCTTTAGTCCCATTCCCAGAGGAGTAGTCAAATGCGTGAAGCCGTGATTGTCTCTACCGCGAGAACCCCGATCGGGCGTGCCTACAAAGGCGCTTTCAACAACCTGGAGTCGCCGACCCTGGCCGGCTACCCCATAGCCGAAGCGGTCCGCCGGGCCGGCGTCGACCCCGCCGAAGTCGAGGACTGCATCATGGGCGCCTCGATCCAGCAGGGTACGCAGACTTTCAATATCGGGCGCCTGGCAGCGCTTGCCGGGGGGCTGCCGGACAGTTGCGCCGGCATGAGCATGGATCGCCAGTGCTCATCCGGGCTCATGACCATTGCCACCGCCGCCAAGCAGATCATCCATGACGATATGACTGTAGTGGTGGCCGGCGGCGTTGAAAATATCACCCTGGTCCAGAACGAACATATGAATTTCCATCGCATACCCGACCCTCGCCTGATGGCGGCCCATCCCAACACTCACATGGGGATGCTGGAAACTGCTGAAATAGTCGCCAAACGTTATGGCATCTCCCGCCAGGCCCAGGATGAGTATGCCCTGCAGAGCCAGCAGCGCACCGCGGCGGCCCAGGCCGCCGGGAAATTTGACGATGAGATTATTCCGGTGACGACCGGCAAGCTGGTCACGGACAAGGCAACAGGTGAAACCCGTACCGAAACTGTTACCCTGGCCAGGGACGAGGGCAATCGCGCCGACACCACCCTCGCGGGACTGTCAAGTCTCGCGCCGGTGATGGGCGGGACGGTGACGGCAGGTAACGCGAGCCAGCTGTCAGATGGTGCCAGCGCGTGCGTATTGATGGAAGCCCAGGATGCGAAAAGGCGAGGGCTGCAGCCGCTCGGTTATTACCGCGGCATTGCGGTTGCCGGCTGTGCCCCGGAAATCATGGGTATCGGCCCGGTGTTCGCGGTGCCGAAACTGTTGCAGCGTCATGGACTGAGGATGGACGATATCGGCCTGTGGGAGCTCAACGAGGCCTTCGCGGTACAGGTGATTTACTGCCGCGATGAATTGGGTATCCCGAACGACCGGCTCAACGTGAACGGCGGCGCGATCTCCATTGGCCATCCCTACGGGATGTCGGGTGCGCGCATGGTGGGGCACGCCCTGATCGAGGGTCGGCGCCGCGGTGTAAAGTACGTGGTCATTACCATGTGCGTCGGCGGCGGTATGGGTGCCGCCGGCCTGTTCGAGGTTGCCTGACCCTGGTCCGGCTCCACACGGTATATGCAGGGACTTACGCGAGCCAGAGAAACTATGCAAGCAGCTCATCGACACACACCCGGCGGCAAACCGCGGGCCCGCGGTGC